>NZ_JBPQTS010000028.1:0-53576 GCF_051386455.1 Streptomyces sp. URMC 124 | reverse complement strand
CGTCGTGGTGGTCCGCCGTCGCGGCGGGGGGAAAGAGGCCGGGCCGGCACGGTCTTTCCGCCGCGGCGGGCGAGGAGCGCCGGCTCGGCAGGCTCCTTCCGCCGCAGCGGCGAGAAACCGAAGCGGCGCGCCCCGGCGGTGCCGAGCGGCTTCGGGTGGGTCCGGCACCGCCGGTCACGATCGTCGTGGTGGTCCGCCGTCGCGGCGGGATGAAACTGTCGTGGTGGCCGGCGTCGCGGCGGAAGGGGCGTGCCGGGTCCGGCGAGGACGGAGGCCGCCGTGGCGGGTGCCCCGGGGAAACCTGGGAGCCGCGGCGCGAGCCGTCCCCGTACTCTGGAGGGGTTATGACTGACTTCCCCGGTGCTCCCGACCCCCAGGCCCCCCGCAAGGGGCTCCGCGTGCTCGCCGCCATGTCCGGCGGCGTCGACTCCGCCGTCGCCGCGGCCCGGGCCGTCGAGGCGGGCCACGACGTGACGGGCGTGCACCTCGCGCTGTCCGCGAACCCGCAGTCCTTCCGTACGGGCGCGCGCGGCTGCTGCACGATCGAGGACTCCCGCGACGCCCGCCGCGCCGCGGACGTGATCGGCATCCCCTTCTACTGCTGGGATCTGGCGGAGCGCTTCCGGGAGGACGTCGTCGAGGACTTCGTCGCCGAGTACGAGGCGGGCCGCACGCCCAACCCCTGCCTGCGCTGCAACGAGAAGATCAAGTTCGCGGCGCTGCTGGACAAGGCGCTCGCGCTGGGCTTCGACGCCGTGTGCACGGGTCATTACGCGACGGTCGTGCTCAACGAGGACGGCACGCGCGAGCTGCACCGCGCCAGCGACATGGCGAAGGACCAGTCCTACGTCCTCGGCGTGCTCGACGACCGGCAGCTGGCCCACGCGATGTTCCCGCTGGGCGACACGGTCACCACGAAGGACGAGATCCGCGCGGAGGCGGAGCGCCGCGGCCTGGCCGTGGCGAAGAAGCCCGACAGCCACGACATCTGCTTCATCGCCGACGGCGACACCCGCGGCTTCCTGGCGAAGCGCCTGGGCAAGGCCGAGGGCGACATCGTCGACGAGACGGGCGCGAAGGTCGGCACGCACGAGGGCGCGTACGGTTTCACGATCGGCCAGCGCAAGGGCCTGCGCATCGGCCACCCGGCCGCGGACGGCAAGCCGCGCTACGTCCTGGACATCTCGCCGGTGAACAACACGGTGACGGTCGGCCCGGTGGAGGCGCTCGACGTCATCGCCCTGACCGCCATCCGCCCCCGCTGGTGCGGCACGGCCCCGGAGGGCTCCGGCACGTACACCGCCCAGCTGCGCGCCCACGGCGGCGAGACCGAGGTGACGGCCGAGCTCGTCGGCGACGAGCTGCGGGTGGCCTTCACCGAGCCGGTCCGCGGCGTGGCCCCGGGCCAGGCGATCGTGCTGTACGACGGCACGCGCGTCGTCGGCTCGGCGACGATCGCGACCACCGAGCGCGCGGCGGCGCGGGCGGCGCAGAGCGCCTGACCCGCGCCCCCCCCCCCCCCCCCCCCCCCCCCCCCCGCCGGGCGCGCGGGGAGGTGCCGTTACGACTTGGTGCGGGTCACGTTCTCGACCGCGCACTTGCCGCTGACGCTGGTGCCCGCCTTCGGCACGTACACCTGCGAGACGTCCTGCGTGTCGGTCTTGCCGGGGCCGACGAAGGGGATGGTCCGGTTGCGGGTGCCGATGAGGGTGCCGTTCGAGTCGGTGAACTTCACCGAGAACGTGTAGGTGTAGTTGTCCGTCAGGCTGGGGTTGGTGACGGAGATCTTCGCGGTGATGCCGCGGGCGTCGCTGTAGTCGCAGCTGAGGATCTTGAGGTCGCGCGAGGCGCTGCCGCTGCGGCCGGTGCCGCCGGAGGTGAGCCCGCTCGTGGACGAGCCGCTGGTGGTGGACCCGCCCGTGGTGAGGCCGCCGTCCGTGCTCGTACCGCCGGACGTCGTGCCACCGGAGGTCAGTCCGCCGCTGGTGGAGTCGCCGGTCGTGCCGCCCGTGGTGGTCGTACCACCGGAGGTCGAGCTGCTGCTGTGGTGGCTGGAGCTGCCGCCGCTGCAGCCGCCGCCGTGGTGGCCCCGGGCTCCGGTCAGAGCGACGACGGCAATTCCGAAGACCGCGGCCGCGCGGACATGACGAAGCTTCACTGGTACTTCCCCCGATAATTGGCTGGAAACAGCGCCTGTTGACGCCCGGCTGACGAGTGCACGTCACGCTAACAGCGCTCTTACAAGCCGCCAAACCAAGCAGCTTCCTGTGACGAACCCGCAACCGAACGGGGCCGTAACGAGGACAGGAACGGTCCGAAAACAGCCCAGAGCGGCCGGGCCGCCGCGGCCGCGTACGGTGGCGTCCATGAATATCGCCGTCTTCTGTTCCGCCGCCGACCTCGACGCCCGCTACACCGTCCCCGCGCGCGAATTCGCCGAGCTGATCGGCAGGGGCGGTCACACGCTGGTGTGGGGAGGCTCGGAGTCCGGCCTGATGAAGGTCATGGCCGACGGCGTGCAGGAGAGCGGCGGCCGGCTGGTGGGCGTGACGGTGGAGTTCCTCGCCGCGCGGGCCCGGCGCGGCGCCGACGAGATGCTCGTCACCCGCGATCTGGCCGAGCGCAAGGCGCAGTTGCTGGCGCGCGCCGACGCCGTCGTCATCATGGTGGGCGGCACCGGCACGCTCGACGAGGCGACGGAGATCCTGGAGCTGAAGAAGCACGGGCTCCACGACAAGCCCGTCGTCCTGCTCAACGCGGCCGGCTTCTACGACGGCCTCAAGGCGCAGTTCCAGCGGATGGAGGACGAGGGCTTCCTCCCGGTCCCCCTGGCCGAGCTGGTGTTCTTCGCCGAGGACGGCCTCGGGGCGATGGCGTACCTGGAGGAGTCGGCGGGTCTGCAGTAGCGCGCGCCGTAGGGCAAGCTGGCTCCCATGGCAACACATCTGATCACCGGGGCCGGCTCGGGCATCGGGGAGGCGGTCGCGCGCCGTCTCCTCGACCGGGGCGACGAGGTCCACCTCTTCGCGCGGGACGCCGGCCGGGCCAGGGAGCTGGCCGCCGCCTTCCCCGGCGCCCACACGCTCGTGGCCGACCTGTCCACCCCGGACCGGCTCTCCTGGGCCCTCGACAAGCAGTCGCTGCCCGACCGGGTCGACACGCTGCTGCACGTCGCGGGCGTCGTCGACCTCGGCGGCGTCGGCGAGCTGACGCCGAAGACGTGGAACGCCACGCTCGCCGCCAACCTGGTCTCCCCGGCCGAGCTGACGCGGCTGTTCCTGCCGCAGCTGCGCGTGACGAAGGGGCACGTCGTCTTCGTCAACTCCGGCGCGGGGCTGCACGCCCACGCCGGCTGGAGCGCGTACGCCGCGAGCAAGCACGGCCTGAAGGCGCTCGCGGACTCGCTGCGGGCGGAGGAGCACGCGGCCGGCGTGCGCGTCACCAGCGTCTACCCGGGCCGCACCGCGACCCCCATGCAGGCGAAGGTGCACCAGCAGGAGGGCAAGGAGTACGACCCGTCGCAGTGGATCGACCCCGAGTCGGTCGCGTCGACGATCCTGCTCGCGATCGACCTCCCGCGCGACGCGGAGATCAACGACCTGTCCGTCCGGCCCGGTCGCTGACGCGGCGGCGTACGCTGGCGGCATGAGCAGCAGCGCAGTGCGGGACACGGCGGCCGTCGGGTGCTCGGTCAAGGAGATACGGTCCCTGGTCGTCGAGCTGAACAAGCGCATGGACGCGCACCAGCGCGGCCGCAGCGCCGAGTTCGACCTCACGCCGACCCAGGCGAAGGCCCTGGAGGAGCTCGGGCGGCCGCGGACGGCGCGCGAGCTGGCGGCGATCCTGAGCTGCGAGCCGCCGAACGTCACCTACGTGGTGGACAAGCTGGAGAAGCGCGGCCTGCTCGTGCGCGAGCCGCACCCGCAGGACAGACGGGCCAAGCGGCTCGTCCTGACCGACGCGGGGCGGGAGTTGCGCCTGGAGCTGCTGCGGCGCATCGGGCGCGATTCGCCGCTGGACCACCTGTCGCACGAGGAGCGGGCGGCTTTGCGGGATCAGCTGGCGAGGGCGCTGGAAGGCGTCTAGACCGCGAGTCGCGGGCACGGGGAAGCCCCCGGGGCGGATGTCCCGGGGGCTTTCGTATAGCTCTCGTAAAGTTATAGCTGTAATGATTGTCTGAGTAATCGATACAGCTTTAACTATTCTCATGATCGCTCAGACCGGTTCCCCCGCGGCCGCCACCACCACCGCCCCGGCCCCGCCGTCCCCTCCCGCCCGGCCGGGGCTCGGCATCTTCACCCTCGCGCTCGGTTTCGTGATGGCCTCGCTGGACGTCACGATCATCAACGTCGCCGGCCCCTCGCTCCGTGCGGGCCTGGGGCTCTCGCTGTCCGGCCTGACGTGGGTCGTCAGCGGTTACGTCCTCGCCTTCGCCGCCCTCCTGCTCCTGGCCGGCTCCCTCGCCGGCCGCTACGGCGCGCGCCGCACCTACCTCGCCGGCCTCGCGCTCTTCACCGCGGCCTCGCTGCTGGCCGCGCTCGCACCCGGGGCGGGGGTCCTCATCGCGGGGCGGATCCTGCAGGGCGCGGGCGCGGCGCTGTTCATGCCCAGCTCGCTGACCCTGCTCCTCGCCGCCTTCCCCGGCGGACGGGAGCGGGCCCGCGTCCTCGGCCTGTGGTCCGCGATCGTCTCCGTGGCCGCGGGGCTCGGCCCGGCCGTCGGCGGCCTCCTCGTCGGCGCGTTCGGCTGGCGCTCCGTCTTCCTCGTCAACCTGCCGCTGGGCCTGCTCGGCCTCGTGCTCGCCCGCCGCGTCACCGCCCCCCTGCCGGGCAGGCCCGGCCCGCTCGCCGCCGCCGGCCACGCGCTCGGCCTGCTCGCCCTGGCCGCCCTCAGCTACGGCCTCATCGAGGGCCCGGACCTGGGCTGGGCCGCGCCGCGCGTGCTGGTGCCGCTCGCCGTCGCGGCCCTGGCCGGCGCCGCCTTCGTCGTCCGCGAGCGCCGCGCGGCGGCCCGCGTCCTGCCCCGCGCGCTCTTCTCCGACGCCCGCTTCCCGGCCGCCAACGCCATCGGCTTCCTCTTCAACTTCGGCCTCTTCGGCGGACTGTTCATGCTGGGCCTCTTCCTGCAGAACGCGCGCGGCGCGAGCCCCGTGCAGGCCGGCCTGCAGATGCTTCCCGTCCAGGCCGTCTGGCTCCTCGGCAACGTCCTCTACGCGAAGGCCGGCCCCCGCATCGGCAACCGCGTGATCCTCGCGGTCACCCTCACCGTCTCCGCCGCCGGCACCCTCGTCCTGGCCCTGACCGTCTCGCCCGGCATGCCGTACTGGGTCCTCGCCACCGTCCTCGCCACCCTCAACACCGGCATCGGCATGGCCTCCCCGGCGATGACCGGCGCCACCATGGAGTCCGCCGGCACCGAGCACTCCGGCATCGCGGGCGCCGCGCTCAACGCCAACCGCCAGATCGGCTCCCTCGTCGGCGTCGCCGCCGTCAGCGCCGTGCTCGCCGCGACGGACGGCTGGTACCCGGGCGCGGCGGCCTCCTTCGGGCTGACCGCGGGCGCCTACGCGGCGGCCGGGCTCCTCGCCTGGCTCGGCCTGCGCACCGGCCGCCGCGCGCCCCGTAGTCTTCCTGCGTGAGCGACAAGAGCAACAACGACCAGGGGTCCGGTGGCCGTCCGCCGGGAGCGGGGAAGATCTGGGGCGCCGGTGCGGCCACCGGCGTCGGGTCGATGCCCGGCGGCGACGCCCGCGAGGCCGCGAAGACCGTCACCGGGTCCCTGGAGGCCCTTCCGTACCTGCCGGAGCTGCCCTCCCGAGGCCCCGGCGCCGACATGATCGGGCGCACCACCGGCCTGCTGGTGGACGTCTACGCGCACGTGGAACCCAGCGGATGGCGCGTCAGCGACCGCCCGGGCCGCGACACCAAGCGCGCCCGCTCCTGGCTGGGCGAGGACCTGGACGCACTGGAGGAGTACACCCAGGGCTACGAGGGAGCGCTCAAGGTCTCCGCCGTCGGCCCGTGGACCCTCGCCGCCGCCCTCGAACTGCGCGGCGGCGAGGCCGCCCTCGGCGACGCCGGCGCCTGCCGCGACCTCACCGCCTCGCTGGCCGAGGGCTTGCGGGGCCACCTGGCCGACGTGCGGCGGCGGGTGCCCGGCGCCCGTGTCGTGCTGCAGCTGGACGAGCCCTCCCTGACCGCCGTCCTCACCGGGCACGTGCGCACCGCCAGCGGCTACCGCACCTACCGCGCCGTCGACCGGGCCGTCGTCGAGGGCGCCCTGCGCGACCTGGTGACCGTCGCCCGCGAGGCCACCGGCGAGGCGCCCGTCGTCCACTCGTGCGCCCCCGGCGTGCCCTTCGCGCTGCTGCGCCGGGCCGGCTTCCAAGGCATCTCGTTCGATTTCTCGCTCTTCACCGAGCGTGAGGAAGAAGCGGTGGGAGAGGCGGTGGAGGCGGGTACCGCGCTGTTCGTGGGCGTGGTGCCGGGCACGGACGGCCCATTGTCAGACCCTGCCGGTAGCGTCATGGGTGTCAGGACGCTGTGGCGCAGGCTGGGGCTGGCACCGGGGACCCTCGCGGAGTCCGTGGTCGTCACGCCCTCGTGCGGGCTCGCGGGCGCTTCGCCCGCATATGCCCGCGCGGCCCTCGACCACTGCGTCCGGGCGGCGAAATCACTCGCAGACAACCCTGAGTGACGGCGCTCATGGATCAACGGGAGGACGAGACGGTGGCTGTCGAACAGCAGGGCGGACGGCAGGACGAAGAGCTCGCGGCGGGCTCCGCCGTGCCCGCCGAGGCGCGGGAGAAGCACGCACTGCTGGCCGAGCAGATCGAGGAACACCGCTTCCGGTACTACGTCAAGGACGCCCCCGTCATCAGCGACGCCGCGTTCGACAAGCTGCTGCGCTCGCTGGAGGCCCTGGAGGAGGAGCACCCGGAGCTGCGCACGCCGGACTCGCCCACCCAGAAGGTCGCCGGGGCGTACGAGGCTGCTTTCACGGCGTTCTCGGCCGTCGAGCACCGCGAGCGCATGCTCTCCCTCGACAACGCCTTCGACGACGAAGAGCTCGCCGCCTGGGCCGAGCGCATCGCCAAGGACATCGGCGGCGGCACGCCGTACCACTTCCTGTGCGAGCTCAAGGTCGACGGCCTCGCCGTCAACCTCACCTACGAGCACGGCCGCCTCACCCGCGCCGCCACCCGCGGCGACGGCCGCACCGGCGAGGACATCACGCCCAACGTCCGCACCATCGCCGAGATCCCCGACCGCCTCAAGGGCGACCGCATCCCGGCCCTCGTCGAGGTCCGCGGCGAGGTCTACTTCCCGATGGAGAAGTTCGAGGAGCTCAACGCCGCCCTGGTGGAGGCCGGCAAGCCCCCCTTCGCCAACCCCAGGAACGCGGCCGCCGGCTCGCTGCGCCAGAAGGACCCGCGCGTCACCGCCACCCGTCCCCTGCACATGGTCGTCCACGGCATCGGCGCCCGCGAGGGCTTCGACATCGACCGCCAGTCGCAGGCCTACGGACTGCTGCGCGAGTGGGGCCTGCCGACCGCGGCGCACGCGGAGGTCGTGGGCGACCTGACGGCCGTACGGAAGTTCATCGCCCACTACGGCAACCCCGACGTGCGCCATTCGATGGAGCACGAGATCGACGGCGTCGTCGTCAAGCTCGACGAGATCCCCCTGCAGGGGCGGCTCGGCTCCACCGCACGCGCCCCCCGCTGGGCCATCGCGTGGAAGTACGCCCCGGAGGAGGTCAACACCAAGCTGGTCGACATCCGGGTGGGCGTCGGCCGCACGGGCCGGGTCACGCCCTACGCCGTGGTCGAGCCGATCACGGTCGCGGGCTCCGAGGTCGAGTTCGCCACCCTGCACAACCAGGACGTCGTCAAGGCCAAGGGCGTCCTCATCGGCGACACCGTCGTGCTGCGCAAGGCGGGCGACGTCATCCCCGAGATCCTCGGCCCGGTGGTGGACCTGCGGGACGGCACCGAGCGGGAGTTCGTGATGCCCGCGGAGTGCCCCGAGTGCCGCACGCCGCTGCGGCCCATGAAGGAGGGCGACATCGACCTCCGCTGCCCCAACGCCCGCGCCTGCCCCGCCCAGATCCGCGAGCGCCTCTTCTACCTCGCCGGCCGTCAGTGCCTCGACATCGAGAACCTCGGGTACGTGGCCTCCACGGCGCTCACCCAGCCGCTGGAGCCCGCCGAGCCGCCCCTGCGGGACGAGGGCGACCTGTTCGGCATGACCATCGAACAGCTGCTGCCCATCAAGTCCTACGTCGTGGACCCGGACTCCGGCCTGCCCAAGCGCGATCCGAAGACGGGCGAGGAGAAGGTCGTCACCTTCTTCGCCAACCAGAAGGGCGAGCCGAAGAAGAACGCCCTGGCCATGCTGGAGAACATCCAGGCGGCCAGGCAGCGGCCCCTGGCCCGCGTCATCAACGGGCTGTCCATCCGCCACGTCGGCCCGGTCTCGGCCGCGGTTCTCGCCCGTGAGTTCCGCTCCGTCGACCGCATCGCCGAGGCGAGCGAGGAGGAGCTGGCCGCCGTCGAAGGCGTCGGCCCGATCGTCGCCGCCGCCGTCAAGGAATGGTTCGCCGAGGACTGGCACCGCGAGATCATCGAGAAGTGGCGCGCCGCCGGCGTCCGGATGGAGGAGGAGGCCGGGGAGGACGAAGGCCCGCGCCCCCTGGCCGGCCTGACGGTGGTGGTGACCGGCACCCTCTCCTCGTACACCCGCGACGCGGCCAAGGAGGCGCTGCAGCAGCAGGGCGCCAAGGTCACCGGCTCGGTGTCGAAGAAGACGGACTTCGTGGTCGTCGGCGACAACCCCGGGTCCAAGTACGACAAGGCCATGCAGCTGAAGGTCCCCGTCCTGGAGGAGGACGGCTTCGCCGTGCTCCTCGCCGAAGGGCCCGATGCTGCGCGGGAAGCGGCCGTCCCGCAAGAGGGCGCGGGAGCGGGCGGGGGCGCGGGCGAGGACGAGAGCGACCACGGCAAGGCGTAGCGGGCAGGGGGTGCGGGTAGCCCCTCCGCACCCCCCGCCACCCACGCCGTCACGCGCCCCACGCAAAGCGGCGCCGCCACCCGGAAGGCAGGTTCGCACACCGGTCGCCACCCCAGCGGAGTAATGCCCGCATAGTCAGTGGGCATTACCCCTACAGCGCATACCAGATGGCTACAAGAGGCCGGATCCCAATCGGGCAACCGCTGCCGATCGCTGCCCGCCGTAGCCTTCTGCGGCCTACTGTTGAGATGTGCGCCTGCCGTGGCGCGGGCACCGCCGGCTGTGAGAGGGACGGGCATGAAACCCACCGACAGCGCCGAACCGGCATCCCGGCTGCGCCGGGTTCCTCCGCCCGCGCTGCCGACGGTCTGTGTCACCGTGGCGGTCCTCGCGCTGGCCGCGGGAATCTGCCGGGTGCTCGGCGCGGGCCACTCCGTCTTCCCCGGACACACCGTCGGCTGGTCGCTGGCCGTCCTCACCGGCCTCATCGTCGCCCACCTCGTCGCCCTCGGGCGCGACCGCTGGTGGGGCGGCACCGGCTCCGGGGCCGCCCTCACCCTCGCCGTCCTCCTCCTCTACGGCTGGCTGCCCGCCGTCCTGATCAGCATCGCCGTCGTCCTCCTCGTCGCCACCGCGCGCCGCCACCGCTGGCGCCAGGCCTTACTCCACGGTGCCGTCGACATCCTCGGCATCGGCGCCGCCGGGCTCGCCCTCGCCGTGTGCGGCGTCGTCTCCACCGTCGAGCGCCCCTGGCTGCCCGACGAGTGGCCGCTGACCGCCATCCCCAAGGTGGCCCTCGCCGCCTTCATGTACCTCGCGGTCACCCGCGCCCTGCTGTGGTACTCCATGGCCCCCCGCGCCGGGCTCAGCACCATCGCCCGCACCGCCCTCGTCCGGCAGGCCCTCGTCGGCGGCGCCCTCCTCGGCATCGCCCCGCTCATCGCCGTCGTCGCCGACCACGCGCCGCTGCTGCTGCCGCTGTTCGCCGTCCCCCTCATCGCCCTCGACTCCACGCTGTGGATCGCCCGCGCCCGCGCCGAGGAGCAGCTGCGCGACCCGCTCACCGGGCTGCCCAACCGCCAGTGGCTGCTGGAGCGCACCTGGAGCGCGCTCGACGAGGCCGAGCGCGCCGGCACCCGCTCCGCCCTCGTCCTCATCGACCTCGACCGCTTCCGCTCCGTCAACGACACCCTCGGCCACCTCGCGGGAGACCGGCTGCTGCTGCAGATAGCCGAGCGGCTGCGGCTGGCCCTGCCCCGCGACGCGGAGGCGGCACGGCTCGGGGGCGACGAGTTCGCGGTGCTGCTGCCCACCGCCGACTCCCTCACCAGCGCCCAGCGCGTGGCCCGTTCGCTGGTGGCCGCGCTCGGCTCGCCGCTCGACCTCGACGGGCTCACCCTCGTGCTGGAGGCCAGCGCCGGCGTCGCCGTCTACCCCGACCACGCCCTCGACGCCGAGGGGCTGCTGCGCCGGGCCGACGTCGCCATGTACCAGGCCAAGCGCGACCGCAGCGGCGTCGAGGTCTACGAGGCCCGCCGCGACGGCAACACCCCCGACCGGCTCGGACTCCTCGGCGACCTGCGGCGCGCCCTCGACGCGGGCGACGTCGAGCTGCACTACCAGCCCAAGGTCGGCTTCGACGGGCACGTCGAGGGCCTCGAAGCGCTGGTGCGCTGGGTCCACCCCGAGCGCGGGCGCGTCTCGCCGGACGAGTTCATCGCCATCGCCGAGTCCTCCGGCCTGATGCCGCGGCTCACCGAATACGTCCTGGAGACCGCCCTCGGCCAGGTGGCGAAGTGGCGGGCCATGGGCCTGGAGGTGCCGGTCGCCGTCAACGTCTCCCCGCGCGACGTTCACACTCCCGGGTTCGCGGGCTCGGTCGCGGCGCGGCTGGCCCGGCACGGGGTCCCCGCGGGGGCGCTGCAGCTGGAGATAACCGAGCACGTCCTGCTGGAGGACCCGCAGCGGGCCGCGGACACCCTGGCGGGGCTGACCGGGCACGGGGTGAAGATGTCGCTGGACGACTTCGGCACGGGGTATTCGTCCCTGGTCCACCTCCGCCGGCTCCCGGTCAGCGAGCTGAAGATCGACCGCTCGTTCGTCGCCCGCCTCGCCATCGACAACGAGGACGCCGAGATCGTCCGCTGCACGCTCGACCTCGCCCACTCCCTCGGCCTGCTCGTCGTCGCCGAGGGCGTCGAGGACGACGAGACGTGGGAGCGTCTGCGGGACCTGGGGTGCGATGCGGTCCAGGGCTGGCTCGTCGCCGCGGCCATGCCGCCGGACGAGACGACGGCCTGGCTCCGCCTGCGCAACGAATCCGGCTGGCACCGGGAGGTGGACCGCGTGGCGGCCACGGCGTCCGCCGCGGCGGAGGAGGACGCCGTCACGTAGGGGCCGGGGCCGGTCGGGCACCGCCGGATTCCCCGGTGGGCGCTGCGCGCCGCGGCGGCGGAGCGAACCCCCGCCTGCCCGGCCATCTCTCCCGCCCGTCCGGGGGCCCGGCGGCACCGGAGCGCCCCGGGCCGCAGCCACGGGGAAAGCGTTTAGCAGGCACGGCTCCCGGAGCCATAGGATTGGGCGCACAACCCGCCCAGAATCCGTCACAACCCCTGAGGATCGCCGCATGCCTGGCATCACGCGCGAGGAGGTAGCCCACCTCGCCCGGCTGGCACGTCTGGAGCTCAAGGACGAAGAGCTCGAGCACTTCGCCGGCCAGCTCGACGACATCATCGGCGCGGTCGCCCGCGTCTCCGAGGTCGCCGAGCAGGACGTCCCCCCGACGTCCCACCCGCTGCCGCTGACCAACGTCATGCGCCCGGACGAGGTCCGTCCGTCGCTGACCCCGCAGGAGGCGCTCTCCGGCGCCCCCGCCCAGGAGCAGCAGCGTTTCAAGGTGCCGCAGATCCTGGGGGAGGACTAAACCGCTATGACGGACATCATTAAGCTCACCGCTGCCCAGATCGCGGAGAAGATCGCCTCCGGCGAGCTCACCGCCGTTCAGGTCACCGAGGCCCACCTGGCCCGCATCGAGGCCGTGGACGAGAAGGTGCACGCCTTCCTCCACGTGGACCGCGAGGGCGCCCTCGCCCAGGCCCGCGAGGTCGACGCCAAGCGCGAGCGCGGCGAGAAGCTCGGCCCGCTGGCCGGCGTCCCCCTCGCGCTCAAGGACATCTTCACCACCAAGGGGATCCCGACCACGGTCGGCTCGAAGATCCTCGAAGGCTGGATCCCGCCGTACGACGCGACGCTCACCAAGCGCCTGAAGGACGCGGACGTCGTCATCCTCGGCAAGACCAACATGGACGAGTTCGCGATGGGCTCCTCCACGGAGAACAGCGCCTACGGCCCCACCGGCAACCCCTGGGACCTGACCAAGATCCCCGGCGGCTCCGGCGGCGGCTCCAGCGCGGCGCTCGCCGCGTACGAGGCCCCCCTGGCCATCGGCACGGACACCGGCGGCTCGATCCGCCAGCCCGCCGCCGTGACCGGCACCGTCGGCGTCAAGCCGACCTACGGCTCGGTCTCGCGCTACGGCATGGTGGCCTTCTCCTCCTCCCTCGACCAGGGCGGCCCCTGCGCCCGCACGGTCCTGGACGCGGCCCTGCTGCATGAGGTGATCGCGGGCCACGACCCGATGGACTCCACGTCCATCGACGCCCCGGTCCCACCGGTCGTCGAAGCCGCGCGCAACGGCTCCGTCGCCGGCATGCGCGTCGGCGTCGTCAAGCAGTTCCGCGGCGAGGGCTACCAGGCCGGCGTCGTGCAGCGCTTCGACGAGTCGGTCGAGCTGCTCAAGGAGCTGGGCGCCGAGATCGTCGAGCTGGACTGCCCGTCCTTCGACCTGGCCCTGGCCGCGTACTACCTGATCGCGCCGTCCGAGTGCTCCTCGAACCTGGCCCGCTTCGACGGCCTGCGCTACGGCCTGCGGGCCGGCGACGACGGCACCCGCTCGGCCGAGGACGTCACCGCCCTCACCCGCGAGGCCGGCTTCGGCCCCGAGGTCAAGCGCCGCGTCATGCTCGGCACGTACGCCCTGAGCTCGGGCTACTACGACGCCTACTACGGCTCGGCGCAGAAGGTCCGCACGCTGATCACGCGCGACTTCGAGAAGGCCTTCGAGCAGGTCGACGTGATCGTCTCGCCGACCACCCCGACCACCGCCTTCGCGATCGGCGAGCGCGCCGACGACCCGATGGCGATGTACCTCGCGGACCTGTGCACCATCCCGACCAACCTGGCCGGCAACGCCGCCATGTCGCTGCCGTGCGGCCTGGCGCCGGAGGACAACCTGCCGGTCGGTCTGCAGATCATCGCTCCCGCCCTGAAGGACGACCGGCTCTACAAGGTCGGTGCCGCGGTCGAGGCCGCGTTCACCGCCCGCTGGGGCCACCACCTGCTCGAGGAGGCACCGTCGCTGTGAGTGCAGAAGTGAGCAAGGCGAGCGCTCTGAAGAAGGCCAAGGGCTTCAAGAAGTCCAAGCCCGGCACGTATCTGTCGATCGGCACCACGCTGTTCGGCGCGGTCAGCGTGATCAAGCAGGCGAAGAAGGCGCGCGGCGAGCAGGACACGCTCCAGCTGGTCGACGCGATCGTCTCCGCCGCCGCCATCGCCACCGGCGTCGCGCTGCTGGTGCGCGAGCTGCGCCGGATGAACAGCGACGACGTCCTCGCGGACTGAGCCAGGACCTGAGAGGTTAGTTTTCCGTGACCGTCACTGAACTGGTGTCGTACGAGGACGCGCTGGCTTCCTACGACCCCGTCATGGGCCTGGAGGTCCATGTCGAGCTCGGCACCAAGACGAAGATGTTCTGCGGCTGCTCCACGGAGCTGGGCGCGGACCCCAACACCCAGACCTGCCCGGTCTGCCTCGGCATGCCCGGCGCCCTGCCCGTGGTCAACGCCACCGGCGTCGAGTCCGCCATCAAGATCGGTCTCGCGCTGCACTGCGAGATCGCCGAGTGGTGCCGCTTCGCCCGGAAGAACTACTTCTATCCGGACATGCCGAAGAACTTCCAGACCTCCCAGTACGACGAGCCGATCGCCTTCAACGGCTACCTCGACGTGCAGCTGGAGGACGGCGAGGTCTTCCGCGTGGAGATCGAGCGCGCCCACATGGAGGAGGACACCGGCAAGTCCACCCACGTGGGCGGTGCCACCGGCCGCATCCACGGCGCCCAGCACTCCCTGCTGGACTACAACCGCGCCGGCATCCCGCTGATCGAGATCGTCACCAAGCCGATCGAGGGCGCGGGCGAGCGGGCCCCCGAGGTCGCCAAGGCGTACGTCGCCGAGCTCCGCGAGCTCATCAAGGCGCTGGGCGTCTCCGAGGCCCGGATGGAGATGGGCCAGATGCGCTGCGACGTGAACCTGTCGCTGCGCCCGCACGGCCGGGAGAAGTTCGGCACCCGCTCCGAGACCAAGAACGTCAACTCGCTGCGCTCCGTCGAGCGCGCGGTGCGCTTCGAGGTCCAGCGGCACGCCTCCGTCCTCACGGCCGGCGGCACGATCGTGCAGGAGACCCGCCACTTCCACGAGGAGGACGGGTCGACCACGTCCGGCCGCATCAAGGAAGAGGCCGAGGACTACCGCTACTTCCCCGAGCCGGACCTGGTGCCCGTGGCCCCCTCCCGGGAGTGGGTCGAGGAGCTCCGGAGCACCCTGCCCGAGCTGCCGCGCGTGCGCCGCAACCGGCTGCGCGAGGAGTGGGGCGTCACCGAGCACGACATGCAGTCGATCCTCAACGCGGGCGCGGTCGACCTGATCGTCGCCACCGTCGAGGCCGGTGCCGACTCGGCCGCCGCCCGCAAGTGGTGGATGGGCGAGCTGGCCCGCAGCGCCAACGAGTCCGGTACGGACCTCGCGGCGCTGCCGATCACTCCGGCGCAGGTCGCCCGGGTCGCGGCGCTGGTCGCCGAGGGCTCGCTCAACGACAAGCTGGCCCGCCAGGTCATCGAGGGCGTGCTCGCGGGCGAGGGCGACCCGGACGCGGTCGTCGACAAGCGCGGCCTGAAGGTCGTCTCCGACGACAGTGCCCTGGGCGCTGCCGTGGACGAGGCCATCGCGGCCAACGGCGCCATCGCGGACAAGATCCGCGCGGGCAAGGTCGCCGCGGCCGGTGCGCTGGTCGGCGCGGTCATGAAGGCCACGCGCGGCCAGGCCGACGCGGCCCGGGTCCGTGAGCTGATCCTGGAGCGCCTCGGCGTCGAAGGCTGATCATCTGCTGATCGGCAGCGTTCTGCGACATCTGATGGCCGCCCCTTTTCGGAGGGGCGGCCATTGTCTGTCCGGAAAAGGCCAGGGAATGGCTGGTTTCCTGTGCTCTATGGCCTTCGTATGCCCCGTCCGGCATGATCCCGACTGCGGGCCCACCGTGTGCCCGCATCCGATGTCTGGGGGTTGGCACATGAGACGGTTGAGCAGGGCGCTGGCTGCGCTCACGCTGGCGGGCGCGGGCCTGCTGGTCACGACGGTCCCGGCGGGCGCGGCGACGGAAGGGGCGCCCACGGTGAAGTGCGAGGCCGGCTGGGGGAGCCTGCCCAAGGCCGGCACGGAGACGGCGTACCGCCCGCTGCTGGACATCCGCGCCGGCCGGCACGAGTGCTACGACCGGCTGGTCTTCGACGTCCAGGGCATCGGCGACCGCCCGATCAGCTACCGCGTGGAGTACGTGGACCAGCTGCGCCAGGACGGATCGGGGGACGTGATCCCCGTCGGCGGCGGCGCGATCCTGGCGGTCCGCGTGGCCGCCCCGAGCTACGACCCTTCCACCGGCGAGCCGCGCTACCCCGGCCACGCCGGACAGCCGCTGACCGGTGTGGACCTGACCGGCTTCCGCACCTTCCAGGACACCCGCTTCGCCAGCAGCTTCGAGGGCGACACCCTGATCGGCCTCGGCGTCCGCGGGCGGCTGCCCTTCCGGGTCTTCCAGGAGCGCAACCGCATCGTCGTGGACGTCGCCCACACCTGGTAGCCCCCGCGCCGGGCGAGCGGCCCGCGGGCTGCGGGCCGCTGCCGCGAGGCCCCGGCGGCCCGTGTGTGGGGTGGGCCACAAAGCGGACAAAGGATCTTTTTCCGCTGTCACAGTGGTTCGGCAAGGGGCCCCCACCGCGCCTCTCGCGCTGCGGGGTCCCAGGCCCAGCAGCTCATGCGCTCGGAAATGCACGGGGCAGTCTCCCGGCGGGATCGACGCGACGACCGGGAAGCAGCCCGAATGACCTCACTCGCCCGATGGTGCCTGCGCCGTCGTTTCGCCGTGATCGTGCTGTGGCTCGTGGCCCTCGCGGGCACCGCCGCCGCCGCGACCCTGACCGGCCCGGCGTACTCCAACGACTACGCCGTCTCCGGAACCGAGGCCGCCCGCGCGGGCGCGCTCCTGGAAGCGGGCTTCCCCGGCCAGGGCGGCGACGACACCATCGTCTGGCACACCGACCGGGGCACCGTGCGCGCCGCCGCCGTCGAGCAGCGCATGACCGAGACCCTGCGCGACGTCGCGGCACTGCCCGGCGTCGAGTCCGTCAGCGGTCCGTACAGCGGCCCCGACGCCGCCGCCAGGACCAGCCCCGACGGGCACACCGCGTACGCCTCCGTCACCTTCACGGACGCCGTCCCCGGCAAGGGCCTCGCCAAGAAGGTCGTCGACACCGCCCGCTCGGCGGCGGACGACAACCTCGAGGTCGCCCTGGGCGGCACCGGCATCGCCGGCGCGGAGAGCAAGGGCGGCCACCTCAGCGAGATCATCGGCATCGCCGTCGCCGCCGTCGTGCTCCTCGTCGTCTTCGGCTCGCTGGCCGCGAGCCTGCTGCCCATCGCCACGGCCCTGGTGAGCGTGGGCACCGCCTCCATGGGCACCCAGCTGCTCGGCCACGTCATGAACGTCGCCGACTTCGCGCCCATGCTCGGCACCCTCATCGGACTCGGCGTGGGCATCGACTACGCCCTGTTCATCGTCACCCGGCACCGCAAGGGCCTGCGGGCGGGCCTGCCCGTGGCCGTCGCGGCCGAGCGGGCCGTCGCCACCACCGGGCGGGCCGTCGTCTTCGCGGGCGGCACCGTGTGCGTCGCGCTGCTGGGCATGCTCATCCTGCGGCTGAGCTTCCTCAACGGGGTCGCCCTCGCCGCCTCGCTCACCGTCGTCCTCACCGTCGCCGCCTCGGTGACGCTCCTGCCCGCGCTCCTCGGCGTCATCGGCGAGCGCGCCCTCAGCCGCCGCGAGCGCCGCCGGCTCGCGGACGACGGCCCCCGCCCGGAGCTGCCCACCGGTCCGGCCGCCCGCTGGGCCGCCTTCGTGGAGCGTCACCCGAAGCTGCTGGGCGCCGTGGCCGCCGCCGTCATGATCGTGCTCGCGCTGCCCACCTTCTCCCTCCACCTGGGCACCTCCGACCAGGGCACCAACCCGGCCTCGTCCACCACGCGGCAGGCGTACGACATGCTCGGCCGCGGCTTCGGCCCCGGCGTCAACGGGCCCCTGACCCTCGTGGCCGACCTGGACAGCGCCGCCGACCGGCTGGCCTTCACCAAGCTCCCGGACGCCCTGCGGCACACCGAGGGCGTCGCCTCCGCCTCGCCCGCCCAGGTGAACCCCAGCGGCGACACGGGCGTCATCAGCGTCATCCCCACCACCTCCCCGCAGTCGCGCGACACCAGCGACCTCGTGGACCGGCTGCGTGGCACCGTGCTGCCGAAGGCGACCGCCGGCACCGGCGTGGACGTGCAGGTGGGCGGCATGACCGCGAGCTACGACGACTTCGCCGGCGTCATCCTCGGCAAGCTGCCGCTGTTCGTCGGCACCGTCGTCGGCCTGGGCTGCGTGCTGCTCCTGCTGGCCTTCCGCAGCATCGGCATCCCGCTGAAGGCCGCGCTGATGAACGTCGCCGCCGTGGCCTCGTCCTTCGGCATCGTCGTCGCGATCTTCCAGTGGGGCTGGGGCGCCGGCTTCCTCGGCCTGGGCGGCGCCGGGCCGATAGAGCCCTTCCTGCCCGTGGTCATGGTCTCCGTCCTCTTCGGACTGTCCATGGACTACCAGGTCTTCCTGGTCAGCAGGATGTACGAGGAGTGGCTCGCCACCCGCGACAACACCCGGGCCGTGCGCGTCGGCCTCGCCGAGACCAGCCGCGTCATCAACTCCGCGGCGCTGATCATGATCTCGGTCTTCCTCGCCTTCGTCCTCAGCGGGGACCGCGTCATCGCGATGTTCGGCATCGGCCTGGCCGCGGCCGTCGCCCTGGACGCCTTCGTGCTGCGCACGCTGCTCGTCCCGGCCCTCATGCACATGCTGGGCGGCGCCAACTGGTGGCTGCCGGCCTGGCTGGACCGCCGACTGCCCCGCATCAGCATCGAGCCGCCGGAGCCGGACGACGTCCCCGAGCCGGGAGACGTGGTGGTGGAACCCCTCGCCGTCAGTCGCGAGAGGAGCCTTGCCGGGGCGGGCGTATGACCACGCGGCCGGAGTCGAGGTTGACGGGGCCGCGGGCCGGATCCGCGTCCCCGGTGTCCTCACGGGTGAGTTCGAGGCGCTTCTGCTCCTCGTGAGCATGTTTCCGGCCCGGTGCGAACACTTCCTCGAACACGTTGAACATCTCAACTCCCGTCGCCGCACTGTCCGTCCAGTCTAGGCGGACGCGTGTACGGTCCCGGTGAATTCGTGCGCCGGGAGGCGTCAGCTCACTTCGAGCCGCAGGATGCGGTCGTCCTCGCCGCCCGGCTTCCCGCGCCCGTCGGTATTGCTCGTCGTCAGCCACAGCCCGCCGTCATCGGTGGCCACGACCGTGCGCAGCCGCCCGTACTCCCCCTGCAGGAACGCCTGCGGGGCGGCCACCGGCCGCGTTCCGTCCAGCGGGATCCGCCACAGGCGCTCGCCGCGCAGGCCCGCCAGCCACAGCGACCCCTTGGCGTACGCGAGGCCGCTGGGGGAGGCGTCGGAGGTCTTCCACTGCTCGACGGGGTCGGTGTAGCCGGACCGGCCCGCCTTGCCCTCGACGGCGGGCCAGCCGAAATTGCCACCGGGCCGGATCAGGTTGACCTCGTCCCAGGTGTCCTGGCCGAACTCCGCCGCCCACAGCCGCTTGCCCGCGTCCCACGCCAGTCCCTGCACGTTGCGGTGGCCGTACGAATAGACCACCGAGTTCTCCTCGGGGTTGCCGTAGGCGGGCCGCCCGTCCGGGGTCATGCGGAGGATCTTCCCGCCGAGCGACTCCTTGTCCTGCGCCAGGCCGCGCTGCCCGCTCTCGCCCGTCCCGGCGTACAGCATCCGGTCGGGGCCGAAGGCGATGCGGCCGCCGTTGTGGACCGTGCCCTTGGGGATGCCCCGGAGCACCGTGTCGGGCGCCCCCAGCCGCTGCCCCGCGGGCTTGCGCTCGTCGTAGCGCAGGCGGGCGATGCGGTTGTCCGAATCGGTGGTGAAGTACGCGTACACCAGGCGGTCGGTGGCGAAGCCGGGCGAGACCGCCAGGCCCAGCAGGCCGCCCTCGCCGGCCTTGACGACGCCCGGCACCTCGCCGACCTCGCTCTGCGCGCCGTCCTTGACCGCCACGCGCACGATCTTCCCGGTGTCGCGGGAACCCACCAGCAGGTCGCCGCCGGGCAGCGCCGCGACGCCCCAGGGCGAGCCGAGCTTCGCGGTGAGCGTCCGCACGACCTTGACCGAGCCCTCGGCGGGCGCCGGGGAGGCCGGGGGAGCACTCGAAGACGCCTCCGTGCCGGGCGACTTGGCCGGCGTGCCCTGCCGCGGGCCCTCGCCGGGGAAGCCGTCCTCGCTCGAACAGCCCGCGACGGCGAGCAGCGCGGCGGCCAGGGCGGCGGCGGTACGGGCACGACGTCGTCGCACGGTGCGGTTCCTCTCGCCGGGGCGGTCCGAGCCGGGGGCGGTCTTCCTCACCGGCACTGTCCCACAGGACGCGCCGGTATCCGCGCGCAGGCGCGACGCCGGTCCGGAACCTAGTCCCAGGACCCCATCGCCCGCGGCAGCGCCGCTATCTCCGCCAAGTCCTCCTCGGTGAGCCGCAGTCGCGCCGCCGCGGCGTTCTGCACCGCCCACACCGGCTTCTTCGTGCCCGGTACGGGTATCACGTGCCGGCCCTGCGCCAGCACCCACGCCAGGGCGACCTGCGCGGCCGTCGCGTCGTGGCGCAGCGCGACCCGGCGCAGGCCCGCCACGATCGGCTGGTTGGCGGCCATCATCTCGGCGGTGAAGCGCGGGTGGCGCGCCCGGAGGTCCTCCGGCTCGAAGCCCTGCCCCGGTGTGAGCGTGCCACTGAGGAAACCATTCCCCAGGGGCATGGCGGCCAGCAGGCCGACGCCCCGGGAGGCGCACCAGGGCACCAGCGCGTCGAGCGCCTCCCGGGACCACACCGACAGCTCCACCTGCACACAGCTCACCGGGAACACCTGCTGCACCCGTTCCAGCTGCCGGATCGTCGCGTCGTAGAGCCCCGCGCGCGACCGGCGGTGCTTGCGCGCGCCGATCGCGCACCAGCCCAGCGCCCGCACCTTGCCCGCGGAGACCAGCTCCGCCATCGCCCCCCAGGTCTCCTCGACCGGGACCTCGGGGTCGGGGCGGTGCAGCTGGTAGACGTCGATCACGTCGGTCTGCAGCCGGCGCAGCGAGGCGTCGCAGGCCCGCTTCACGTAGCCCGGACGGCCGTTGGCGACGATGTGGCTGTCACCCACCAGCAGCCCGCACTTGGTCGACACGAACGCCTCGGAGCGCCTTTCCTTCATCACCCGGCCCACCAGCAGCTCATTGGTGAACGGCCCGTACATGTCCGCGGTGTCCAGCAGGGTCGTGCCCGCGTCGAGCGCGGCGTGCACCGTGCGCAGCGCGCCCTGCCCGCTCCGCTGGGAGGCGGTGTATCCCCAGTGCATGGGCATGCACCCGAGGCCGATCGCGCCCACTTCGAGCGCCGCCGCACCGATATTCCTGCGCTCCACCGGCCGTACCCCTCCCGTTCCTCGCCCCCAAACTAACCTCTGCCGCGGTGGCCGGATCGCATAGCCTCCAGGCATGAGTGCAGATGACAGCGGCTCCGCCCGTCCCCTGGTCTGGCTGCCCTTCCCGCCCGAGCGGATCGAGGGGCTCCCGAAGGCCCTCGACTACGCCTTCTGGGACGGCGGACCGGACTACCCGACCGACCCCGCCCGCTGCGACTTCTACGCGGTCCCGTACGTCACCGACCCCGAGCCGTGCCTGCGCCCCCTGGCCGCCATGACGCGCGTACGGGTCGTGCAGGCGCTCACCGCGGGCGTGGAGCACCTGCTGCCCGCCGTGGCGGGGCTGCCGAAGGGCGCCGTGCTGTGCAACGCCCGCGGGCTGCACGACGCGAGCACCGCCGAGCTCGCGCTGGCCCTCACCCTCGCCTCGCTGCGCGACATCCCGGGCTTCGTGCGCGCGCAGGACGCGGGGGAGTGGCGGCAGGGCTTCCGGCCGGCGCTGGCCGACAAGTCGGTGCTCATTGTGGGTTACGGTTCGATCGGCAGCGCCATTGAGGACCGGCTCGTGCCCTTCGAGTGCGCGCGGGTCACACGCGTCGCACGCTCCGCGCGGGACAGCGCGCGCGGTCCCGTGCACCCGATCGCCGCCCTGCCCGGCTTGCTGCCCGACGCCGACGTCGTGATTCTCGCGACCCCGCTCACCGAGGAGACCCGGGGGCTCGTCAACACCGGTTTCCTGGCGCGGATGAAGGACGGGGCGCTGCTGGTGAATGTCGCGCGCGGTGCCGTCGTCGACACCAAGGCCCTCCTGGCCGAGCTGGACGCAGGTCGGCTGCGTGCCGCACTGGACGTGACGGACCCCGAGCCGCTGCCGCCCGGGCACCCCCTGTGGAGTGCCCCGGGGGTGCTGATCACCCCCCATGTGGGTGGCCCCTCCTCGGCCTTCATGCCGCGTGCCGAGCGGCTGCTGCGTGATCAGCTGGCCAGATTCGCTCTGGACGCGCCACTGCAAAATGTCGTAGTCGTCGCCCGCTAGTTACCACGTAGAGGTACCGTTCGACTGCACTCAGTGTCCATAACCCCGTGGCTGATTACGCTATGTATATGAGCTATGTCCCTGAGTGACGAGTCTGGTGTATCGTCCGGACGGGGGCTGCGGCGTGCACAGGAACGGCCGCAGCGAGGACCGGAACTCGAGGGGGGCGACGGGCGATGCACGGCCAATGGACGATCAACCCGACGCGGCTCACGCACCGACCACGACCGCACTGTGCACCGCGACCGCACTGCGTGGCGACACTGCTCCTGTGGCTCCCATGGATCCCGCTGCTGCGGACGGCGGCGCGGTGAGCGCCCCGGGGGCGGCCCTGACCCGCCCGTCCGGCGGCTCGGGCCCGGTCTCGCAGCTGCTGCTGGCCCTCGTCTGCGGGGGCTATGCCACCGGCGCGGCCTTCGGCTGGGGATCGAGCGAGCTCGCCTCCGCCATGGGCGACTTCGGCCTCGGCGGCGCGGCCGTCCTCGCCGCCGTCTCCTGCTTCTGGTACGGGCGCACGCACCGCACGCGCTTCCGGCTCGCGTGGTTCCTCTTCGCCGCGTCCTCGGCCATGGCCGGCCTCGGCAACGTTGTCTGGGGCTGGTACGAGGTCGTCCTCGACGCCCGCGTCCCGACGCCGTCGGTGGCCGACTTCTGCTTCCTGCTCTTCGCGCCGCCGGCCATCATCGGCCTGCTGGTCCTCGCCCGCCGCCCCGTCACCCGGGCCGGCTGGGTGTGCCTGGCCCTCGACGCCTGGCTCACCGGCGGCTCGCTGCTCACGCTCTCCTGGAGCCTGGCGCTCGCGCACACCGCCCACTTCGAGGGCGAGAGCGTCGCCCACGCCGCGCTCTCCCTGGCCTATCCGCTGCTGGACATCGCCCTGGTGTCCATGGTGCTGGCCCTGCACTTCCGGCGCTCGACCGCCAACCGCTCCGCGATCAACACCGCCATCGCGGCCCTCGCCCTGACGGTCCTGTGCGACGCCCTGTTCACCTCGCCGCTGCTGCGCTCGCACTACCGCTCGGGCCAGATCCTCGACGCCGGCTGGTTCGCGGGCTACATGCTCATGGCGTACGCCCCCTGGGTCGCCCGCGAGGGCGGTGAGGAGACCGCCCCGGTCCGCTCGGCCCAGCACCCGCACCACCCCAGCCGCCCCATCGCCGGCTCCCTCGCGGCCCTCACGCCGTACCTGGCCGCCGCGGTGTGCACCCTGGGCATCCTCTACAACGTCCTGGACGGCCACCAGGTCGACAAAGTCGTCCTGTTCACCGGCTGCACGGTCGTCCTGGCCCTGGTGATCCGCCAGGGCATCATGCTGCTGGACAACATCTCCCTCACGCAGGAACTGGCCCAGAAGGAGAACCACTTCCGCTCCCTCGTCCAGGGCTCCAGCGACGTGATCATGATCGCCGCGCCCACGGGCATACTGCGCTACGTCAGCCCGGCCGCCGCCGGGGTCTACGGGCGCGAGGCCGAAGACCTCGTCGGCTCCGAGCTGGCCTCGCTGATCCACCCGGAGGACCTGGGCAGAGTCGTCCACGAGGTGCGCCGCTTCCTCGCGGCACCGCCCGCCGAGGAGCCCACGACCCGCATCGAGTGCCGCTTCCGCTCCGGCGGCGGCGAGTGGCTCAACGTCGAGTCCACCGTCAACCGCCACCACGGCGGCCTGATCTTCAACAGCCGCGACGTCACCGAGCGCGTCCGCCTCCAGGCCCAGCTCCAGCACACGGCCGAGCACGACCCGCTCACCGACCTGCCCAACCGCGCCCTGTTCACCAAGCGCGTCCAGCAGGCCCTCACCGGCCGCAGAGCGACCGACGCGGGCACCGCCGTGCTCTTCATCGACCTCGACGGCTTCAAGGCGGTGAACGACAGCGTCGGCCACCAAGCCGGCGACGAGCTGCTCGTCCAGGCGGCCCGTCGCCTGCAGGACTCCGTCCGCGCGGGGGACTCCACGGCCCGCTTCGGAGGCGACGAGTTCGCGGCGCTCATCATCGGCGACGGCACCCGCGATCCCGCCGCCCGCGAGTACCGCATCCACGAGATCGCCGACCGGCTGCGGGTCACCCTCTCCCAGCCCTACCGCGTGGAAGGAGGCACCGAGGTCCGCGTGGCCGCCAGCATCGGCGTGGCCTTCGCCGAGCCCGGCATCACCCCCGGTGAGCTGATGCGCAACGCCGACCTCGCGATGTACCGCGCCAAGCAGGCCGGCAAGGGCCGCGTCGAGCTCTACGCCCCGCAGATGCAGGCCGACGTGGTCCGCCGCGCCGAGCTCGCCACGCGCCTGCGCACCGCCCTGCACGAGGGCGAGTTCGCCCTGCTGCACCAGCCCGTCGTCGACCTCGGCACCGGCGAGGTCACCGCGGTCGCCGCGCAGCCCCGCTGGCGCTCCGCCCAGGGCATACTGTTCACCCCTGCGGAGTACCTCCGCGTGGCCGAGAACGACCGGGGCGACGAGGCCGCCCGCATCGCCGAACTGGGCCGGTGGACGGTGGAGAAGGCCGTCGAGCAGGCCGCCCAGCGCTGCCGCGCGGGCCACCCCGTGCCCGTGTACGTCCGGCTGTCCGCCGCCCGGCTGATGGACCGCTCGTTGCCCGCCAAGAACCTGGAGGGGCTGCTGATCCGGCACGGGCTGCCCTCCGGCGCCCTCGTCCTGGAGCTGTCCGGAAGCGACCCCCGGGTCCCGCTGGACGAGCTGGAGCGGCGCCTGGCCGCCCTGCGCCGGATGGGGGTGCGCATCGCCCTCGACGGCTTCGGCAGCGGCTACGCCGCCATCAGCGCCCTGCGCCGGCTGCCCATCGACACCCTCAAGCTCGACCGGGGGCTGGTCGACGGCGTGGTGGAGTCCGCCCGGCTGCACAAGATCACCGCCGGGCTGCTGAGGATCGCCACCGACCTGGGCATGCAGTCCGTCGCCGACGGCGTCGACGTGCCCGAGCAGGCGCTCGCCCTGCGCGCCATGGGCTGCACCCACGCCCTGGGCGCCGCCTTCGCCGGCCCGCTCGACGAACACCGCCTGCGCCACGCGCTGAACCTCGGGGCCTACCCCGTCCCCGGCGCGCCGGGGGATGGCGCAAAAGCGTGGGTCGGAGGCCCCGCCCTGCCCGCAGGAGCAGTACCGTCCGCTACACGATCCGGGTCCGCGGGGGGCGCCGGATCACTCGCCCATGCTCCATTGCGCTCAAATAATGAGACGCCCGTCCCACCCACTTGACACTTCCCAGGTGGCGGGTGGAGGGTCGGTTCCATGCGCACCCGAATTCTCGTACTTGGAAAGCGCGTCGGCTGAAGCAGGCCCCTTCACAAGCCCTGCTGACCACACCGGCGCGCTCCCCTCGCTTGCCTCACGGCACGAGGGGTTTTTTGTTGCACTAGAACGTGACAGACCCACCCAAACCGACCTCCGCTCCATCAGTCGAACCCGTCGATCGAACCCGTCGAAATCCTTCGAGAAGAGAATGTCGATGACCGAGCAGGCCACCGGGGCCCACCATCCGCAGCCGCGGGCCCGTAACGGCGCGGCGCACCAGCCCGCCACCGTCGAGCACGTCACGGGCGCGCAGTCCCTCATCCGTTCGCTGGAGGAGGTCGGTGCCGAGATCGTGTTCGGGATCCCGGGCGGAGCGATCCTCCCCGCGTACGACCCGATGATGGACTCCTCGAAGGTCCGCCACGTCCTGGTCCGCCACGAGCAGGGCGCCGGTCACGCCGCGACCGGATACGCCCAGGCCACGGGCAAGGTCGGCGTCTGCATGGCCACCTCCGGACCCGGTGCCACCAACCTCGTCACGCCGATCGCCGACGCCCACATGGACTCCGTCCCGCTGGTCGCCATCACCGGCCAGGTCGCCTCCAAGGCGATCGGCACCGATGCCTTCCAGGAAGCGGACATCTGCGGCATCACCATGCCGATCACCAAGCACAACTGGCTGGTGACCGACCCCGCCGAGATCCCCCGCACCATCGCCGAGGCCTTCCACGTCGCCTCCACCGGCCGCCCCGGTCCCGTGCTCGTCGACATCGCCAAGGACGCCCTGCAGGCACAGACGACCTTCAGCTGGCCCCCGCACACCGACCTGCCCGGCTACCGCCCGGTCACCAAGCCGCACTCCAAGCAGATCCGTGAGGCCGCCAAGCTGATCAGCCAGGCCGCCCGCCCCGTGCTCTACGTCGGCGGCGGCGTCCTGAAGGCCCGCGCGACCGCCGAGCTGAAGGTGCTCGCCGAGCTGACCGGCGCACCCGTCACCACCACGCTGATGGCGCTCGGCGCGTTCCCCGACAGCCACCCGCAACACCTGGGCATGCCCGGCATGCACGGCTCGGTCGCCGCCGTCACCGCCCTGCAGAAGTCCGACCTGATCATCGCCCTCGGCGCCCGCTTCGACGACCGCGTCACGGGCAAGCTGGACTCCTTCGCCCCGTACGCCAAGATCGTCCACGCCGACATCGACCCCGCCGAGATCGGCAAGAACCGCGCCGCCGACGTGCCGATCGTCGGAGACGCCCGCGAGGTCATCGCCGACCTGATCGTCGCGCTCCAGGCCGAGCACGCCGAGGGCCGCACGGGCGAGGCCGCCGGGACGCGCTACGCGGCCTGGTGGCAGGACCTCAACCGCTGGCGCGACACGTACCCCCTCGGCTACGACCAGCCCGACGACGGCAGCCTCTCCCCGCAGCAGGTCATCCAGCGCATCGGGCAGCTCGCCCCGAAGGACACCATCTTCGCCGCGGGCGTCGGCCAGCACCAGATGTGGGCCGCGCACTTCATCGACTACGAGCAGCCCGCCACCTGGCTCAACTCCGGCGGCGCCGGGACGATGGGCTACGCCGTGCCCGCCGCGATGGGCGCCAAGGCCGGCATGCCCGACCGCACCGTCTGGGCCGTCGACGGCGACGGCTGCTTCCAGATGACCAATCAGGAACTGGTCACCTGCGCGCTCAACGACATCCCGGTCAAGGTCGCCATCATCAACAACGGCGCCCTCGGCATGGTCCGCCAGTGGCAGACCCTCTTCTACAACCAGCGCTACTCCAACACGGTGCTCCACGCGGGCCCGGCCGTCTCCAACGGCGGCTCCGCCACGGGCGCCGGGACCGAGCCCTGCGCCGGCACCCGCGTCCCGGACTTCGTCAAGCTCGCCGAGGCCATGGGCTGCGTCGGCATCCGCTGCGAGCGCCCGGACCAGCTCGACGCCGTCATCGAGAAGGCCAACGCCATCAACGACCGGCCCGTCGTGATCGACTTCATCGTCCACCAGGACGCCATGGTCTGGCCGATGGTCGCCGCAGGCACCTCCAACGACGAGATCCTCGCCGCGCGCGGAGTCCGCCCGGACTTCGGCGACGTCGAGGACGACTGACGGACCACCGACGACAGATGACCGAGGCGACAGAGGCCTGACGAGGAAGAGAACCTGATGACCAAGCACACGCTCTCCGTCCTGGTGGAGAACACCCCCGGCATCCTGACCCGGATCGCCGCCCTGTTCGCCCGGCGCGGCTTCAACATCGACTCCCTCGCCGTCGGGGTCACCGAACACCCGGACATCTCCCGCATCACGATCGTCGTCAACGTCGAGTCGCTGCCGCTGGAGCAGGTGACCAAGCAGCTCAACAAGCTCGTCAACGTGCTGAAGATCGTCGAGCTGGAGGACAGCGCGGCCATCCACCGCGAACTCGTCCTGGTGAAGGTCCGCGCCGACAACGAGACCCGCTCCCAGATCGTCGAGATCGTCCAGCTCTTCCGCGCCAAGACCGTCGACGTCTCCCCGGAGGCCGTCACCATCGAGGCGACCGGCGGCAGCGACAAGCTCGGCGCCATGCTCAAGATGCTGGAGCCGTTCGGCATCAAGGAGCTGGTGCAGTCCGGGACGATCGCCATAGGGCGCGGCGCCCGGTCCATCACGGACCGCAGCCTGCGCGCCCTCGACCGCTCGGCCTGAGGCCGGCCCCGCACCCCGGCAGGGGCCCGACACCCTCGCGGGCCCCCGCATTCCCGCGGCTCCCCGGATCCCCCGGATTTTGTGGATCCGCATACCGAGACCCGAAAACTTCCGTCCGCCCGCCCGTCATACGGTGGGACGCACAACCGGAAAACCGGAAACAAGGAGAATCCCCAACGTGGCTGCCGAGCTCTTCTACGACAACGACGCCGACCTGTCCATCATCCAGGGCCGCAAGGTCGCGGTCCTCGGCTACGGCAGCCAGGGCCACGCCCACGCGCTGTCCCTGCGCGACTCGGGCGTCGACGTCCGCGTGGGCCTGCACGAGGGCTCCAAGTCCAGGCAGAAGGCCGAGGAGCAGGGCCTGCGCGTCGTCACCCCGGCCGAGGCGGCCGCCGAGGCCGACGTCATCATGATCCTCGTCCCGGACCCGATCCAGGCCAAGGTCTACGAGGAGTCCGTCAAGGAGCACCTCAAGGACGGCGACGCGCTCTTCTTCGGCCACGGCTTCAACATCCGCTTCGGCTTCATCAAGCCCCCGGCCGGCGTCGACGTCTGCATGGTCGCCCCCAAGGGCCCGGGCCACCTCGTCCGCCGCCAGTACGAGGAGGGCCGCGGCGTGCCGTGCATCGCCGCCGTCGAGCAGGACGCCTCCGGCAACGCCTTCGCGCTGGCGCTCTCCTACGCCAAGGCCATCGGCGGCACCCGCGCCGGCGTCATCAAGACGACCTTCACCGAGGAGACCGAGACCGACCTCTTCGGCGAGCAGGCGGTCCTCTGCGGCGGCGCCTCCGCGCTGGTCAAGGCGGGCTTCGAGACCCTGGTCGAGGCCGGCTACCAGCCGGAGATCGCGTACTTCGAGTGCCTCCACGAGCTCAAGCTGATCGTGGACCTGATGTACGAGGGCGGCCTGGAGAAGATGCGCTGGTCGGTCTCCGAGACCGCCGAGTGGGGCGACTACGTCACCGGCCCGCGCATCGTCAACGAGGGCACCAAGGCCGAGATGAAGAAGGTCCTCGGCGAGATCCAGGACGGCACCTTCGCCAACAACTGGATGAAGGAGTACCAGGAGGGCCTGCCCAAGTACAACGAGTACAAGAAGGCCGACGAGGACCACCTGCTGGAGACCACCGGCAAGAAGCTGCGCAAGCTGATGAGCTGGGTGGACGACAAGGAGTAGGCGGCGAGGAGCGCACGCCCGGGAACCGGGCGCGCTCCGCCGTCTCCCGGGCGCGGCAACCGCCGATACACTGCACAGCAACAAGCGCGTACCAGGCTCACAGCGTCGTGCGTCTTCCACGCGGCTGCCTGCCCCCTTCACCGCCTTCGGCCGTCGGGACGGCCGTCCGCCAAGGACCAGTGAGGACTGAGGACTCCGTGAGCACTGTTTCGCCCCGCAAGCCCGTCGTGCTGATCGCCGAGGAGCTCTCCCCGGCCACCGTCGACGCGCTCGGCCCCGACTTCGAGATCCGCCACTGCAACGGCGCCGACCGCGCGGAGCTGCTGCCCGCCATCGCCGACGTCGACGCCGTGCTCGTGCGCAGCGCCACGAAGGTCGACGCGGAGGCCATCGCCGCCGCGAAGAAGCTGCGGGTCGTCGCCCGCGCCGGCGTCGGCCTGGACAACGTCGACGTCTCCGCCGCCACCAAGGCCGGCGTGATGGTCGTGAACGCCCCGACCTCCAACATCGTCACCGCCGCCGAGCTCGCCTGCGGCCTGCTCATCGCCACCGCGCGCAACATCCCGCAGGCCAACTCCGCGCTGAAGAACGGCGAGTGGAAGCGCTCCAAGTACACCGGCGTCGAGCTGTCCGAGAAGACCCTCGGCGTCGTCGGCCTCGGCCGGATCGGCGTCCTCGTCGCCCAGCGGATGTCCGCCTTCGGGATGAAGGTCGTCGCCTACGACCCCTACGTCCAGCCCGCCCGCGCCGCCCAGATGGGCGTCAAGCTGGTGACGCTCGACGAGCTGCTGGAGGTTGCCGACTTCATCACGGTGCACCTGCCCAAGACGCCCGAGACGCTCGGTCTCATCGGCGACGAGGCCCTGCACAAGGTCAAGCCCAGCGTCCGCATCGTCAACGCCGCGCGCGGCGGCATCGTGGACGAGACGGCGCTCGCCTCGGCGCTCAAGGAGGGCCGCGTCGCCGGCGCCGGCCTCGACGTCTACGCCTCGGAGCCGTGCACCGACTCCCCCCTCTTCGAGTTCGACAACGTGGTGGCCACCCCGCACCTCGGCGCCTCCACCGGCGAGGCGCAGGAGAAGGCCGGCATCGCCGTCGCCCGGTCGGTGCGGCTCGCGCTCGCCGGCGAGCTGGTCCCCGACGCGGTCAACGTCCAGGGCGGCGTGATCGCCGAGGACGTCAAGCCCGCCCTGCCGCTGGCCGAGAAGCTCGGCCGGATCTTCACGGCCCTGGCCGGCGAGGTCGCCGTCCGGCTCGACGTCGAGGTCTACGGCGAGCTCACCCAGTACGACGTCAAGGTCCTGGAGCTGTCCGCCCTCAAGGGCGTCTTCGAGGACGTCGTCGACGAGACGGTCTCCTACGTCAACGCCCCGCTGTTCGCGCAGGAGCGCGGCGTCGAGGTGCGGCTGACCACCAGCTCCGAGTCGACCGAGCACCGCAACGTGGTCACCGTGCGCGGCACGCTCGCCGGGGGCGACGAGGTGTCCATCTCCGGCACCCTGGCCGGCCCGAAGAACCTGCAGAAGATCGTCGCGGTGGGCGACCACGACGTGGACCTCGCCCTCGCCGACCACATGGCCTTCTTCCGCTACGCCGACCGCCCCGGCGTCGTCGGCACGCTGGGCCGCATCCTCGGCGAGGCCGGCATCAACATCGCCGGCATGCAGGTCTCCCGCGCCACGGAGGGCGGCGAGGCGCTCGTCGCCCTCACGGTCGACGAGTCGGTCACCCCGGCGGTGCTCGCGGAGATCGCCGAGGAGATCGGCGCCGCCTCGGCCCGCGCGGTGAACCTGACGGACTGACGTACGCAAGCGCTTCCCGGCAGGCCCGGCAGCCCCTCGGGGCGGCCGGGCCTGCCGTCCGTACGGGGCGGGTCCGCGTTGAGCGGGGAAGTCCGGCACGGGGCGGGGGAGTTCGGTCCGCGGGCGCGGCGCGCCCACCGGCCGAAGGGCGCGCCTTCCGCCGCCCCCCACGGCTCTCCTAGCCTTCCCGTCATGGGTGTACTGGAACAGCCCGCGGCGCCGGCGTCCGCCCCGTACCGCCGGATCGCCGCCGAACTCCGCGCCCGCATCGCCTCCGGCGAGATCCGCCCGGGGGAGAAGGTGCCCTCCGTGCGGCGGATCGCCCAGGAGTGGGGCGTCGCGACGGCGACCGCCGCCAAGGTCCTGTCGGTCCTGCGCGAGGAGGGCGTGGTGCGCGCCGTGCCCGGGGTCGGCACCGTCGTGGCCGAAGGGGCCCGCGGGGAGCCCGGCGGCCGTCCGCCCCGTGCGGCGGGCGCGCCGAGGGCACTCACCCGCGAGCGCATCGTGCGGACGGCGATCGCGCTGGCCGACGCCCACGGCGCCGCGGCCCTGTCCATGCGCGCCCTCGCCGCCGAACTCGGCGTCCCCACCATGGCGTTGTACCGGCACGTGCCGGGCAAGGACGACCTCGTCGCCCGGATGGCGGACGCCGTCTTCGGCGAGTGCGGCGGCCCGCCCGGGAGCGTCCCCGGCGACTGGCGCGCCCGGCTGCGCGCGGCCGCCCGGCACCAGTGGGCGCTCTACCGCCGGCATCCGTGGCTGGCCCGCGTCATGGTCTCCGTCCCCCGGCCCCGGCTCCCCGCCTGCGCCACCGGCCTCATGGAACGGGCGATGGCCCCGCCTCCCGGCCCGGGCCTGGAGGCCGGCGCGGTCTCCCGCATCGGGGTCACGGTCGCGGGCTACGTGCGCGGCGTGGCCGTGAACCTGGAGGACGGCGCCGCCGCCCGCCGGGCGCGAAGCGGTGCCGACGCCGACCTGGACGCGATGTTCGAGTTCGGCCTGGCCCGCCTGCTGGACGGCCTGGGCGTGTACGTCGAACAGCGGCGGGGCGGTTCGTGACGCAGAGGTGTGAAACACGGCGGTTCGCTAAGGGGAGTTGCTTCGCATGCTGAGGGGCGCCCGGCCCATGCGCCCTGACCGGGCACCGGCCCGGGCGCGCGCCCCACGCGTGCCGCCGCGTCAGGCCCGTACGCCCCGCAGCGCGGCCACCGTGATCGCCGCGGACACGAGCAGGACGGCCGTGCCGCCGACCGCGGCCACGTTCATGCCGTGGGTGAAGGCCTCGCGCGAGGCGGCCAGAACCGTCTCGCCGGCCCGCCCCGGGAGGTGTGACGCGACCTCCGCCGCCCCGCCGAGCGTCTCGCGGGCCGCAGCCGGCGCCCCGTGCGGCAGGCCCGCGGACAGTTCGCCGGCCATGTCGCGGCGGTAGACCGCCACGCCCACGCTGCCGAAGATCGCCATGCCCAGCGCCCCGCCCAGTTCCTGGCCGGTCTCCAGGAGGGAGGCCGCGCTGCCCGCCTTCTCCGGCGGGGCGCTGCCGAGCGCTATGTCGTTGACCAGGGACATGACCACGACGATGCCGGCGGCGATGACCGCCGACCCGGCCAGTGTCAGGGCCAGGGAGTCCGTGCCCACGCCCGTGAGCAGCCCGTAGCCCCCGGCCGCGACGGTGAAACCGGCCGCCATGACGGAGGACTTGGGCGCCCGTTGTCCGGCCGCGGCCGCGAGCGGGGCGACGCAGCCGACCACGACGGAGGGGATGGCGCCCCACAGGGCCGCCTCCAGTGGGCCCTTGCCGAGCACGGACTGCAGGTACTGCGTGGTGAAGTAGGCGGAGCCCATCAGGCCGAACGTGGCCAGCGTGTTGATCCCGACGCCCGCCCCGAAGGCGCGGTGACGGAACAGCTCCCTGCTGATCAACGCGTCGTCGCGGCCGCGCTGGCGCCGTACGAACACGGCGCCCACGGCCAGGCCCGCCACCACGCACGCCGCGGGGGCCGCGGCGAAGCCCTCCGCGGCGAGCTCCTTGATCCCGTAGATCACGGGGATCACGGCGCCGATCGACAGCGGCACGCTGAGCAGGTCGAACCGGCCGGGGCGGGGGTCCTTGGACTCGGGCACGAGCAGCGGCGCGAGCACCAGCAGCAGCACCATCGCGGGGACGTTGACGAGGAACGCCGAACCCCACCAGAAGTGCTCCAGCAGCAGCCCGCCGAGCACCGAACCGAGCGCGATGCCGCCCGCCATGGCGCCCGACCAGATGCCGATCGCCTTACTGCGCTGCCTGTCGTCGTGGAACATGTTGCGCACCAGCGCCATGGTCGAGGGCATCAGGGTCGCACCGCCCACCCCCAGCACGGCGCGCGCGGCTATCAGCGTCTCCGCGCTCTGCGCGTACGCGGCGAGGACCGACGCGCCGCCGAAGGCGCACGCTCCGGCCAGCAGCAGCCTGCGCCGGCCGATCCGGTCCCCGAGCGCACCCATGGTGATCAGCAGCCCGGCGAGCGCGAAGGCGTAACTGTCGAAGATCCACAGCTGCTGGGTGCCGGTCGGCTCCAGCTCCCGGCCGATGGCCGGCATGGCGAAGAAGAGGACGGAGACGTCCATCGAGACCAGGAGGAGGGGCAGCAGGAGGACGACGAAAGCCGTCCATTCCTTGCGCCCCGCGAGAGGGCGGGCGGGTGCAGTCGCCGGTGGGGTCGTCATGGGCAGCGAATATACGCACGTCTTAAACGCTTGTCTATGACGCTTGTATAAGACGAGCGTCTGGTACGTCCGTCTGGGACGTCCGTATAGGCCGGGCTACGCTGCTGACATGGGACATCGGGAAGATCTGCTCGAAGGCGCCAAGCGCTGTCTGCTCGAGAAGGGCTGGACGCGCACCACCGCGCGCGACATCGTGGCCGCGTCGGGGGCCAACCTCGCCTCCATCGGCTACCACTACGGGTCGAAAGACGCGCTGATGACGGAGGCGTTCCTGCAGCTGACCGCGGAGTGGGTCGACCGGGCGGCGCCCGGCATCGCCTCCGCGGCGGACCCCGGGGCGCCGCGCGAGGAGCGCCTCGCCGCCACGCTGGACGGGGTGATCGCGGGCTTCGCGACGGACCGCGAGTTCTGGTCGGCACAGCTGGAAGTGGTCGGTCAGCTGGTGAAGAACCCCGAACTCAGGGCCAAGTTCGCCGCCGTGCAGCCCGCGGGGCGCGAGGGCATGGTGGCGCTCTTCGAAGGCGTCGACGACAGCGAGGTCGGCCCGGAGGCGACCCGCACGGCGGGCGCCTTCTACTACGCCCTGTTCGTGGGGCTGTGGATGCAGTGGATGATCGACCCCGCCGCGGCGCCGAGCGGCAGGGAGGTCATCGAGGGCGCCCGCCGGGCGCTCGCGGGCACGGTCCTGGACGCGCCGCAGGAAGCGGAAGGCTGACGGAAGCCGCCGGCGGTCCGGGAAGGCTCACGGCGGGGCGTGGAGCGCGGGCGCGGCGGTTTCACCCGTCTGCTGGAAGTCTTCGGGGCCGCCTGAGCGAGGTGGGCCGCACGGGGCGGGCCGTGCGGCCCGAAGGCGGCAAAGGTGTGGCCACGGCCCGAATGCGGGGGCTTGTGAGACGTTGTGCGCAATATGGCCGGATTGCTCGTAGCCCCTTCCCCGAAAGAGGCTTGGACTGGATGAACCGGATGTAGAGGACAACAGTCCGAACGCCTGGAAGGAAGCACATGACCGACACCGGGATCCAGCCCACCACCTCATCGGCACCCTCCTTCCCCAGCGACCGCACCTGCCCCTATCAGCCGCCCGCGAGCCACCAGGACCTGGCCGCCCGCGGGCCGCTGACGCGCGTCACCCTGTACGACGGACGCGTGGTGTGGCTGGTGACGGGCCACACCGAGGCCCGCGCCCTGCTCACGGACCCCCGCGTCTCGTCCAACCGTCAGAATCCGGCCTTTCCCGTGCTCGCCCCGCGGGCCGAGAACCAGGCGTCGGTGGTGATCCCGCTCCTCGGTGTGGACGACCCCGAGCACGCCCGGCAGCGCCGCATGCTGATCCCCCGCTTCAGCCTCAAGCGGGCCGCCGCGATGCGGCCCCGCATCCGCACCATCGTCGACGGCCTCATCGACACCATGCTCGCCAAGGGCAACAGCGCGGAGCTCGTCTCCGCGTACGCCCTGCCCGTGCCGTCCATGGTGATCTGCACCCTGCTCGGCGTCCCCTACGACGACCACGACTTCTTCGAGGCGTGCTCCCGGCGGATGCTGGCGGCGCCGACCGCCGAGGAGGCCACCGCCGCACGCGACGACCTGCGCGATTACCTCCACCGGCTCATCGACCGCAAGAAGTCCGCGCCCGGGGACGGCCTCCTCGACGAGCTCATTGCCGACCGCCTCGCCGACGGCCAGCTCGACCGCGACGAACTGGTCATGATGGCGCTGCTCCTTTTGGTGGCCGGCCACGAGACCACGTCCAACATGATCTCCCTCGGCGTGTACACCCTCCTCGAACACCCTGACGAGCTCGCCGCCCTGCGTGCCGAACCCGAACTGATGCCCGCCGCCGTGGAGGAGCTGCTGCGCTTCCTCTCCATCGCCGACGGCTTGATACGGGTCGCCACGCAGGACATCGAGATCGGCGGGCGGACCGTGCGCACCGGCGACGGCATCATGATCGGCACGTCCGTGGTCAACCGCGACGCCGGCGCCTACGCCGACCCCGACGCCCTGGACGTACGCCGTTCGGCCCGTCACCACGTCGCGTTCGGCTACGGCGTGCACCAGTGTCTGGGGCAGAACCTGGCCCGCGCCGAGATGGAGATCGCCCTGTCCGCGCTCTTCACCCGTATCCCGGGCCTGCACCTCGCCGTTGCTCCCGGCGAGGTGCCCGTCAAGCCCGGCGACACCCTGCAAGGTCTCTTCGCTCTCCCGGTCGCCTGGTGAGCCCGTCGAAACGGAATCCGCCATGAGTTCTCTTCGCGTCTCCATCGACTCCGACGTCTGCATCGGCGCGGGCCAGTGCGTGCTGACCGCACCGAGCGTCTTCGACCAGGACGACGACGGCTTCGGCCTCGTCCGCACGGGCCGCGAGGACGGCGGGGGCGACCCGCTCGTCAAGGAGGCGGCGCGCGCCTGTCCCGTCCAGGCCATCACCGTGGAGGAGGACTAGCGGGCCCGCACGTGCGCGGGGGCGGGCGCTACAGGCGGGAGGCCTTCAGCGCCATGTGGAGCAGCAGCCGCCCCTCGCCCTCGTCCAGGTCGAGGCCGGTGAGCTGCTCCACGCGCGCCAGGCGGTAGTAGAGCGTCTGGCGGTGGATGCCCAGGGCCGCGGCCGTGCGGCCCGCCTGGCCCGCGCAGTCGAGGAAGACCTCGGCGGTGCGGGCCAGTTCCGCGTGGGCGGGGGCCAGCAGGGGGCGGACCGAGGTGTCCTCGGCGGCCCCGGCCGGCAGGGCGGCCAGCACGCGGTACGGGCCGATCTCGCCCCACTCCGCCACCGGCCCCAGGCGCGGCTCCGCGGCCGCCGCCCGGGCCGCCGCCAGCGCCTCGCGCCAGGCCTCCGGCAGCTCAGCGAGACCGCGGCGCGGGGCGCCCAGGCCGGCCGTGCCGCGCCGGGCGGCGCCCGCCCCCGCGCGCGGGGAGCGCAGCAGCCGCTCGGCGGCCTGGCGGGCCGGGGCGATCGCCGTCGTGGTGCGCAGCCGCACCAGGGCGGCCAGCGCAGCCGAACCGTCGGGCAGCGGATCCGGCACGGTGCACAGGGCGGCCACCCCCGACTGCCCCGCCAGCGCCGACCCCACGCCGTCGGGCGCGGACGCCTCGCCCTCGCCGTGCTCGCCCTCGCCGAGCGCCCAGGGCGCCACCGCGACCAGCCCCAACGGCCCGTCGGCCGCCTGGCCCATCGCCTCGCGCAGCGCCGCGGCCGCCGCGTCGCGCCCCGCGGGCCGCCCCGCGAGGACCTCGCGCAGCAGCTCGCCCAGCTCCGCGCCGGCCCGTGCCTCGGCAGCCAGCAGCTCGCCGATCCTGGCGGCCGTCTCCATGGCCTGCGCGAGCCGCGGATCGGCGTGGGGGACGCTCAGGTCCAGGCCGGCCAGGTGCTCGTCGTCCAGCAGCCACACGTAGCCGTGCACCACCCCGCGGTGGCGCACCGGCAGGCAGATGCGTCCCTTGAAGACCCCCGCCGCCGGGTCCGGCGGGATCCGCAGGGGCGCCTGGGCCCGCGCGATGCCGAACGCCTCGAACCACGCCCGGACGGCCGCCGTGGAGCGCCGCTGCAGGATCGAGCGGGTGCGCACCGGGTCCATCATCACGTCGAGGTCGTCCTCGCCGCCGTGGGCGCCGAAGGCGATCAGGACGAAGTCGCGGTCCTCGAGCGTCGCGGGCGCGCCGAGCGCCGCCGATATCTCGTCGACGAGGTGCTGATAGTCGCCGCGCATGGCTCCGCCACGCTCCTTCCCCCGCTTCGTGCGGCCCGCCCGGCCCACCGCCGGCGAGTCATTTTGGCCCGAATTCGACCCAAGGTTCTATGTACAGGTCACCATTGTCATCCATCTGTCTGAGATCCGGGCCACGGATGCGTGACAGCTGTCGATGGTCCAGGATCGGGGTGATCTCTAGTTTTCACGATGAGTTCCTTATGCCGTCCCCCCAGGTGGGGACGGCCGTCATCGTGGAGGTGCCCGTGCTGGGTCCCGTGATCCTCGCTGCGTCGCGCAGCGACAAGATGCGCCGTTTCGTGTCGGCTGCCCCGGGCACCAAGCAGGTCGTCGACCGCTTCATCGCGGGCGAGACCGTCGACCAGGTCATCCCGATCGTCAAGGACGCCGCGGCCAAGGGCCTCGAGGTCACCCTGGACGTCGTGGGCGAGGACATCACCACCGTCGAGCAGTCCCACGCCGCCCGCGACGCCTACCTGCAGCTGATCGGCCGGCTCGAGGAGCTCGGCCTGGGCGCCAGGGCCGAGATGTCGGTCAAGCTCTCCATGTTCGGCCAAGCCCTGGAGGGCGGCCATGAGCTCGCCCTCGCCAACGTCCGCCCCGTCGTCGAGGCCGCCGCCGCCATCGGCACCACGGTTACGCTGGACGCGGAGGACCACACGACCCTCGACTCGATGTTCGCCATCCACGAGGAGCTGCGGAAGGACTTCCCGCAGACCGGCTGCGTCATCCAGGCGTACCTCTTCCGCACCGAGGACGACGCCCGCCGCCTGGCCGCCGCCGGCAGCCGGGTGCGTATCGTGAAGGGTGCGTACAAGGAGCCCGCCTCCGTCGCGTACCAGGACAAGGCAGAGATCGACAAGGCGTTCGTCCGGATCATCAAGATCCTCATGGCGGGCGAGGGCTATCCGATGATCGGCTCGCACGACCCGCGTCTGATCGCCATCACACAGGAGCTGGCCCGGCAGGCGGGCCGCAAGCTCGACGAGTACGAGTTCCAGATGCTGTACGGAATCCGCAGCGAGGAGCACGTGCGCCTGGCCGCCGAGGGCCACCGGATGCGCGTGTACACCGCGTACGGCACCGACTGGTACGGCTACTTCATGCGCCGGCTCGCCGAGAAGCCCGCGAACCTGCTGTTCTTCGCCCGGTCCATCCTCACCAAGGGCTGACCCCCGACATCCCCCGCAGAGCCCCGAAGGAGAAACGGAACCCATGGACGCTGTGACCCAGGTCCCCGCCCCGGTCAACGAGCCGGTCCACGGCTACGCCCCCGGCAGCCCCGAGCGCGCCCGCCTCGAGGCCAAGCTCAAGGAGCTGGCGGCCAACCCGATCGACCTGCCGATGACCATCGGCGGCGAGAAGCGCATGGGCGGCGGCGAGCCGTTCAAGGTCGTCCAGCCGCACAACCACGCCGCCGTCCTCGGCACCTTCAACAACGCCACTCAGGACGACGCGCAGGACGCCATCGACGCCGCCCTCGCCGCCGCCCCGGCCTGGCGCGCGATGTCCTTCGACGACCGCGCCGCGATCATCCTGCGCGCCGCCGAGCTGCTCTCCGGCCCCTGGCGCGAGACGCTGGCCGCCTCCACCATGCTGGGCCAGTCCAAGACCGCCCAGCAGGCCGAGATCGACACCCCCTGCGAGCTCGTCGACTTCTGGCGCTTCAACGTGCACTTCGCGCGCCAGATCCTCGCCGAGCAGCCGGTCGCCAACTCCACCGGCGTGTGGAACCGCAGCGACCACCGCCCGCTCGAGGGCTTCGTCTACGCGATCACGCCGTTCAACTTCACGGCCATCGCCGGCAACCTGCCGACCGCCCCCGCCCTCATGGGCAACGTCGTCGTCTGGAAGCCGTCCCCGACGCAGACCCACTCCGCCGTGCTGCTCATGCAGCTCCTGGAGGAGGCCGGCCTGCCCAAGGGCGTCATCAACCTGGTGACCGGCGACGGCATCGCCGTCTCCGAGGTGGCCCTGAACCACCCGGAGCTCGCGGGCATCCACTTCACCGGCTCGACCAAGACCTTCCAGCACCTGTGGAAGACGGTCGGCAACAACATCGAGAACTACAAGTCCTACCCGCGCCTGGTCGGCGAGACCGGCGGCAAGGACTTCGTCGTCGCCCACCCGAGCGCCGACCGCGCCGTCCTCAAGACCGCCCTGACCCGCGGCTCCTTCGAGTTCCAGGGCCAGAAGTGCTCGGCCTCCTCCCGGGCCTACATCCCCCGCTCCATCTGGGAGGACGGCTTCAAGGAGGAGTTCGCGGCCGAGGTCGACGGCATCACCATGGGTGACGTCACCGACCTGTCGAACTTCATCGGCGCCGTCATCGACGACCGCGCCTTCGCCAAGAACAAGGCCGCGATCGACCGCGCCAAGGCCGACCCGTCCTGCACGATCGTCGCCGGCGGCACCTACGACGACTCGGTGGGCTACTTCGTCCGCCCGACCGTCATCGAGTGCACCGACCCGGAGAACGAGGTCTTCACGACCGAGTACTTCGGCCCGATCCTGGCCGTCCACGTCTACGAGGACGCCGAGTTCGACGCGATGCTCGCCCAGATGGAGTCCGTCTCGGCCTACGCGCTGACCGGCGCCGTCATCGCCAACGACCGCGCCGCGGCCGCCGACGCCATGGCCAAGCTGCGCTTCGCCGCCGGCAACTTCTACATCAACGACAAGTCGACCGGCGCCGTGGTCGGCCAGCAGCCCTTCGGCGGCGGCCGCGCCTCCGGCACCAACGACAAGGCCGGTGCCGCGTCCAACCTGACGCGCTGGGTCTCGACCCGCTCCATCAAGGAGACCCTGGTCGCCCCGACCGACTACCGCTACCCGCACATGGGCTGACGGTTCCCGCACCGCACCCTGCCCCCGGACGGCCTCTCGGCCGGCCGGGGGCAGGGTGCGTTGTCACAGCGTCACCACCATTGCCAGGAGCAGGGCCGCAAGCAGCGAGCCGATGCGGTCGAGGAGGCCGCCGGAGCCCGGCAGCAGCCAGGTGCCGGTCTCCTCGACGCCCGCCTCGCGCTTGAGCAGGGATCCGAGCAGGCCGCCGAGGACGCCGCCGGCCAGGACCGCGGCCCACAGCGTGACGGTGAAGGCCCCCGCGGCCTCCAGCCCCGCGGCCACGGCCATGCCCGCGCCGAGCACGCCCGCCCACGTCCTGGCGGGAGAGTGGGGCGACAGCGGGCGGGCGAGGGCGCCGCCGAGGGGCCGCAGGAGCTTGCCGGCGCACCACGCGCCCACGTCGCCGAAGGCCACCGCCACGGCGACCGCGACCGCCGTGCCGTCCAGGACCACAAGTCCGGTCAGGGCGACGGGAATCCACAGGAGGCCGAAGACCGTACGGGCCGCGCGTTCGCCGCCCCGTGCGGTGTCGTCCGACAGCACCGCGGGCAGTACGCCGGCGACGGTCAGCAGGGCGAAGGCCGGCAGGCCGAGGGAGTCCGCGAGGCGCCAGCGCTCCAGCAGGGCCGCCAGCGGCACGAGGACCACCGCCGTGCGCAGCACCGCCCGCTCGCCCCGCCCCAGGCGGGCCGTCCGCGCGTACTCGCCGACCGCGACCAGCCCGGCCAGCCAGACCAGGACCGTCGCCCCCAGCTCGTGCAGGAACATCGCCCCGAGGAAGAGGGAGCCTCCCACGGCGCAGGTCAGCCAGCGGCGCCGCAACTCGCGGCGCATCGCCACGCGCGCGGGGAGGCAGGCGACCACCAGGCCGCCCGCGGCGAGCACCCCGGAGACCACGGGTATGACGCGGGGCAGGACGTCGCTCGTGTACAGCGTGTTCATGGGCCCCACTTTCGCCGCACGGGGAGGGGCCCCGGACAGGCGGGGTACGCGAACCCCTGCTCAGCCTCTGCTCAGCCCCTGCCGGGCGCGACGGGCGTGGCTGCCGGGGCGCCCCGTGCACGCCGCCGTCTCAGATAGTAGGAAGCCCGAGTAATGGTGCAGACAGCGCGGTACAGCTGTCCTAGCGTGGAAGAAGCCGAACGTGCGCTCCATCGAGCGACAAGCGGTTGCGGCCCCGTGCGCGAGCGCAGGCGATCCCTGCGGCACCCCGGCCCCCGCCCCTTCCTCCGGCGCTCTTCCCACCGTTCCCGGGGCCCCGCAGCCGGTGCCCCTTTCCCGCAGACGCAGCAGAGGAGACGTGACTCCCATGGCCGGAACCGCCGTCCGCAGGACCCGCCGCATCGCCCGTACGGCCGACCGCACCGACCGCACGATCGACCGGATGAACGCCGCCGCCGCACTCCAGCGGGCGCTGGACCGCCGGGACAACGGCGGCGTGACCGGCCACTGAGGGCCCGCGCGGCTCCCGAGGGGCCGGCAGGCGCGCTCTCAGCGCAGCCGCGCGGGGCGGACGACGTCGAAGTGGTCGATGCGCGCGCCGTTCTCCGCCAGCGCGGTCACCCGCAGCCGCGGGCGGCGGCCCCGTGCGGCCGGCTCGGCCTCGACCGCGAGGAACGAGAAGCCGGTGTAGCGCACGCGCGACCACTCCACCGTCTCCGGGTGCTTGACCCGCCCCTCCTCCCAGAAGTAGCTCTCCACGCTCTCCAGGTCCCGCACGTGGCCCTCGTAGCTGTCGGGCACCGGGAAGTCGTAGAGCGCCTTCCCGGCGCCCCCGGCGGTCACGTAGACGATGCCGTCGCGCGTGGAGTCGGCGGTCCCGCCGATGGGGACCTCCCGCCCCACGCGCGTGCCGCGGAGCGCGTCGGTGCGCTCGTAGACGTGGTTGTGGCCGTTGATGACGAGGTCGACCCCGTGCTTCTCGAAGAGCGGCAGCCACGCCTCCCGCACCGCGCCGTCCGAGGCGTGCGCCTTGGTCGTGGAGAAGGCGCAGTGGTGGAAGAAGACGACGAGGAAGTCCAGGCCGCGCGTGCGGCGCAGTTCGCCCAGCCGGCGGTCCAGCCAAGCGGTCTGCCGGCCGTCGCTGTAGCCGGTGTTGGCGGTGATCTCGTAGGAGATGTCGTTGGCGTCCAGGGCGACGACGCCCACGTTGCCGTAGAGGAAGGAGTAGACGCCCGGGGCGTGCGCGGGGTCGAAGCCGTTGCGCGGCAGGGACCAGCGGGCGCTCTGGCCGCCGTAGCCGTTCGGGGAGTACCAGGCCTCCATGTCGTGGTTGCCGGTGGTCACCATCCAGGGCACGGACGCGGCCACCGGCTCCGTCTGGGCGAGGAACTGGTCCCACACGCGCGCGTCGTAGACGTCGCTGGGCTTGCCCGCCCCGCTGTCGTCGGCGTAACAGATGTCGCCCGCATGCAGGTGGAAGGCGGGGTTCTGGCCGAGGATCAGCTGGTCGTTGGCGAGGGCCTGGTAGCCGACGCCCTGGTCGCCGAAGGCGGTGAAGGTGAACTTCTCCGCCTTGCCGCCCTTCTCGGGCCGCTCCGGTGCGGTGCGGAAGGTGCCGATGCGGGCGAGGTGGCGCGGGTCGGCGGGGTCGTGGCCGTCGTGGCCGACGCCGTAGTAGTACGTCCGCCCGGGGCGCAGGTTGTCGAGCGCCGCGTGCAGGTACACCTGGTCGACGGCGGGGAGCTTCTTCGACAGCGGCGGGGTGTGCAGGGTGCGCACCTCGGCCTGCAGCTTGACGCCGAGGTCCCACGGCGCGTGCCCCACCCGCACGTAGGGCCGCTTCACCGCGAACGGAACCTGCCATGAGATCCGCATCTGCGTCCGCGGGTCGGCGCCGAACGCCAGGTGCCGGCCGAAGGGCGCGACGTGTCTGCCGTCGACCCGCGCGGTGGCGGGGGAGTCCAGCAGGGCCGGGGAGGGGGACGGACCGGCGTACGCCCGCACGCCGCCGCCCAGGACGCCCGTGCCCGCCGCGGCCCCGGCCGTGACCGCGCCGGCGCGCAGGACGCCGCGCCGGGTGAGGGGCCGGGACAGCCGGGCCCGCAGGTACGCGTGCTGCTCGGCCATCGTCATGCGGTCCGCGAGGTGCTCGGGGATGCCTACGCGTGGTGTGTCCATGACGGACAACGTGCCAGGAAGCGCCGGCTTCGTTGCGGGCTTTGGTTGAACGTGACCTGACTGGAGCGCAATCTGTCCGCATCCTGGACGGAGTGTGTCATCCAGCGGGACGGGGGAGTACGGTCCCGGTATGTCTCGCAGCATTCGCCTCGCAGTGATCCCCGGTGACGGAATCGGCCGGGAAGTCGTGGCCCAGGGCCTCAAGGTGCTCTCGGCGGTCCTCCCCTCCGACGTGAAGCTGGAGACCGAGGAGTACGACCTCGGTGCCCGGCGCTACCACGCGACCGGCGAGATCCTGCCCGACGCCGTGCTCGACTCCCTCAAGGGCCACGACGCGATCCTGCTCGGGGCGATCGGCGACCCCTCCGTGCCCGCCGGCGTCCTGGAGCGCGGCCTGCTGCTCAAGCTGCGGTTCGCCTTCGACCACTACGTCAACCTGCGGCCCTCGAAGCTCTTCCCCCACACGGCCACCCCGCTGGCCGGCCGCCCCGACATCGACTTCGTGGTCGTCCGCGAGGGCACCGAGGGCCCGTACACCGGCAACGGCGGCTCCCTGCGCACCGGCACCCCCGCCGAGGTCGCCACCGAGGTCAGCGTCAACACCGCCCTGGGCGTGGAGCGCGTCGTACGCGACGCCTACGAGCGGGCGCAGTCCCGCCCCCGCAAGAAGCTGACGCTCGTCCACAAGAACAACGTCCTCGTCTACGCCGGACAGCTGTGGAAGAGCACCTTCGACCGGGTCGGCCGGGAGTACCCCGAGGTCACCACCGACTACCTGCACGTGGACGCGGCGACCATCTTCATGGTCACCCGCCCCGAGCAGTTCGACGTGATCGTCACCGACAACCTCTTCGGTGACATCCTCACCGACCTCGCCGCGGCCGTGACCGGCGGTATCGGCCTCGCCGCCTCGGGCAACATCAACCCCGACGGCGCGTTCCCGTCCATGTTCGAGCCCGTGCACGGCTCCGCGCCCGACATCGCGGGCACCGGCAAGGCCGATCCGACGGCCACCGTGCTCTCCGTCGCCCTGCTGCTGCGCCACCTCGGGTACGACGCCGAGGCCGCCCGCATCGAGGCGGCGGTCGCCGACGACCTCGCCGAGCGTGCCGGCTCCGCGCCGCGCTCGACGGACGAGACCGGAGACGCCCTCGCCCGGCGCGTAGCCGGCTAGCCCCCAGCCGCTGACTCAGCGCGCGGTGGGGTGCGACCATCGACCCGGGCCGCGCGCACGTTTTCCGTCCACGGCCCCACGAGCGATAATCGAACGTGGGGCCGCGGCATGAGGGGAAGCTCGGATGCCCTGACACCGTCAGGGACGGGGCGAGCTCGCGGTCCGCCACACACAAAGGTGAAGGACACGCACTCATGACGACGCCCACGATCGAGCTCAAGCCCTCTTCGCACCCGCTGTCGGACGCGGAGCGGGAGCAGATCCTGGCCAACCCCGGCTTCGGCCGCCACTTCACCGACCACATGGTGACGATCAAGTGGACGGAAGGCCGGGGCTGGCACGACGGCCAGCTCGTTCCGTACGCGCCGCTGTCGATCGACCCGGCGAACATGACGCTGCACTACGCGCAGACGATCTTCGAGGGCGCCAAGGCGTACCGCCAGCCCGACGGTTCCGTGGCCATCTTCCGGCCCGAGGAGAACGCCAAGCGCCTGCAGGCCTCCGCACGCCGCCTGGCGATGCCCGAACTGCCCGTCGAGACCTTCATCGAGGCGTGCGACGCCCTGGTGAAGCAGGACAACGCGTGGGTGCCCGGCTCCGGCGAGGCCTCGCTGTACCTGCGCCCGTTCATGTTCGCGACCGAGGTGGGCCTGGGCGTCCGCCCGGCCAACGAGTACATGTTCGTGGTCATCGCCTCCCCCGCCGGCGCCTACTTCCCCGGCGGCGTGAAGCCGGTCTCGGTCTGGCTGAGCGAGGAGTACGTGCGCGCGTGCCCCGGCGGCACCGGCGCCGCCAAGGCCGGCGGCAACTACGCGGCCTCCCTCGTCGCCCAGGCCCAGGCCATGGAGCACGGCTGCGACCAGGTCGTCTGGCTGGACGCCATCGAGCGCCGCTGGATCGAGGAAATGGGCGGCATGAACCTGTACTTCGTGTACGGCGACAAGATCCTCACCCCCGAGCTCACCGGCTCGCTCCTCCCCGGCATCACCCGCGCCTCGCTGATGACGATCGCCGCCGACCTCGGCTACGAGGTCTCCGAGGGCCGCATCTCCGTGGACGACTGGAAGAACGGCTGCGCCGACGGCACCCTCACCGAGGTCTTTGCCTGCGGCACCGCCGCCGTCATCACCCCGGTCGGCACCGTGAAGTCGGCCCGTGACGGCTGGACGGTCGCCGACGGCCGGCCCGGCGAGGTCACGATGAAGCTCCGCAAGGCGCTCCTCGACATCCAGACCGGCGCCGCCGAGGACACCCACGGCTGGATGCACCGCCTGGGCTGAGGCCGACCGCACGCGCGCGTGCCCCCGACCCGGCCCCGTACGGACGTCCGCACGGGGCCGGGTCGCGCCGCCCGGCTCTCCGCCGTGAACGCAACGCACGCAAGTAGGCATGATCGTTGCCGCCCGGACCCTTGTCCGGCCCCGTGCGTTCCGCCACCGTGATCGACCATGGGACAGCACTGGAAGAAGATCTGGGTCGGCTCGGCCGGCAACATGGTCGAGTGGTTCGACTGGTTCGTCTACGCGTCGTTCGCGACGTACTTCGCGGGCGCCTTCTTCCCCGCGGGCAACGACACCGCGAAGCTGATGAACACCGCCGGCATCTTCGCCGTCGGCTTCTTCATGCGCCCCGTGGGCGGCTGGCTGCTCGGCCGGGTCGGTGACCGCAAGGGCCGCAAGGCCGCGCTCACCCTGACCGTCAGCCTGATGTCCGCCTCCGCCGTGCTGATCGCCGTCGCCCCCACCTACGCGGTCGCGGGCTACGGAGGCGTCGCCGTCCTCCTCGTCGCCCGGCTGCTGCAGGGCCTGTCGGTGGGAGGGGAGTACGCGGCGAGCGCCACGTACCTGACGGAGGCCTCCGCGCCGGGCCGCCGCGGCTTCGCCTCCAGCTTCCAGTACGTCTCCATGACGGCGGGGCAGATCCTCGGCCTGGGGCTGCAGATCGTGCTGCAGCACACCCTCTCCAGCGGCGAGCTGCACAGCTGGGGCTGGCGCATCCCCTTCGTCGTGGGCGCGCTCGGGGCGGCCGTCATCTTCTACCTGCGGCGCAACATGCTGGAGACGGAGGCGTACACGGAGGCCACGGCGGAGGGCGGCGGGGAGAGCCCCGAGCAGGCCGCCGAGCGCGGCACTGTGCGGGCCCTCATGCGGCACAAGCGCGAGGCCTTCCTCGTCATCGCCCTCACCATGGGCGGCACCGTCGCGTACTACACGTACACCACCTACCTGACGAAGTACCTGTCCAACAGCGCGGGCCTGCCCAAGCAGACCGCGACCCTGGTCAGCTTCTGCGCGCTGATCGTCTTCGCCTGCCTGCAGCCCCTCGCGGGCGCCCTCTCCGACCGCATCGGCCGCCGCCCCCTGCTGATCACCTTCGCGGTGGGCTCGACCCTCCTCACCGTGCCGATCATGACGATGCTCAAGCACGCCGGCTCGTTCTGGCCGGCCCTCGGCCTGTCGCTGCTCGCCCTCGTCGTCGTCACCGGCTACACCTCGATCAACGCGTGCGTGAAGGCCGAGCTGTTCCCGACGGGCATCCGGTCGCTGGGCGTCGCCCTGCCGTACGCCGTCGCCAACGCGCTCTTCGGCGGCACGGCCGAGTACGTGGCCCTGTGGTTCAAGAAGGGCGGCATCGAATCGGGCTTCTCCTGGTACGTGGCGGGCTGCGCCGCGGTGTCGCTGGTCGTCTATCTGACGATGCGCGAGACGCGCGACATCGACCTCAAGCGGGTGGGGGCCGGCGCGCCCCAGGGCGAGCCGGAGGCGGCCAAGGTGCCCGCATCCTGAGACCCGCCCGCACCGCGGACCCGGCGTGTGCCAGGATGCACCTATGCTCCCGTTCGCCATGATTATTGGCAGCAGGCGCGCCGGTCCGCAGTGACCGCCCCGTACCACCCCGTACGGAGCGGACACCGTCGTCCCAGACCCGCGCGCAGACCTCTCGCACCCGCGAGAGGTTTTTGCGTTTTCCGGACCACCCCACGCCGGAGGACGCAGGGCGAGGGTGAAGCATGGGGACGGTGGAACGGGTAATTCCGGTAGACCGACATCCTCACAGGAGTCAGAGCAGCATGACGGACGCAACCGACGGCCCCGACGATCGCTTTCACGTCTTCGACACCACCCTGCGCGACGGCGCGCAGCGCGAGGGCATCAACCTCACCGTCGCGGACAAGCTGACCATCGCCCGGCACCTGGACGACTTCGGCGTCGGCTTCATCGAGGGCGGCTGGCCGGGCGCCAACCCCCGGGACACCGAGTTCTTCCAGCGCGCCCGGGAGGAGATCGCCTTCCGTCACGCGCAGCTCGTCGCCTTCGGCGCGACGCGCAAGGCCGGCGTGCGGGCCGAGGACGACCCGCAGGTCGCCGCCCTGCTCGACTCCGGCGCCCCGGTGATCACCCTGGTCGCCAAGTCCCACGACCGCCACGTCGAACTCGCCCTGCGCACCACGCTCGACGAGAACCTCGCCATGGTGCGCGACACCGTCTCCTACCTGCGCGGGCACGGCCGGCGCGTCTTCGTCGACTGCGAGCACTTCTTCGACGGCCACCGGGCCAACGCCCCGTACGCCCTCCAGGTCGTCCGCGCCGCGCACGAGGCGGGCGCCGACGTCGTGGTGCTGTGCGACACCAACGGCGGAATGCTCCCCGCCCAGATCGGCGCGACCGTGCGGGAGGTCATCGAGGCGACCGGGGCGCGCCTCGGCATCCACGCGCAGGACGACACCGGCTGCGCGGTCGCCAACACCCTCGCCGCCGTGGACGCCGGCGCCACGCACGTGCAGTGCACCGCCAACGGTTACGGCGAGCGCGTCGGCAACGCCAACCTCTTCCCCGTCGTCGCCGCCCTGGAGCTCAAGTACGGCCGCCGGGTCCTGCCCGCCGGGGCCCTCGCCGAGATGACGCGCATCTCGCACGCCGTCGCCGAGGTCGTCAACCTCACGCCGTCCACGCACCAGCCCTACGTGGGCGTCTCGGCGTTCGCGCACAAGGCGGGGCTGCACGCCTCCGCGATCAAGGTCGACCCGGACCTGTACCAGCACATCGACCCCGAGCGGGTCGGCAACACCATGCGCATGCTGGTGTCCGACATGGCCGGCCGCGCCTCCATCGAGCTCAAGGGCAAGGAGCTCGGGGTCGACCTCGGCGGCGACCGGGAGCTGATCGGCCGCGTCGTGGAGCGCGTCAAGGAGCGCGAGCTGGCGGGCTACACCTACGAGGCGGCCGACGCCTCGTTCGAGCTGCTGCTGCGCGAGGAGGCCGAGGGGCGCGCCCGGCGCTACTACCGGGTGGAGTCCTGGCGGGCCATCGTCGAGGACCGGCCGGACGGCATCCACGCCAACGAGGCCACCGTGAAGCTGTGGGCCAAGGGCGAGCGCATCGTCGCCACGGCCGAGGGCAACGGCCCGGTCGACGCCCTGGACCGTGCGCTGCGCGTCGGGCTGGAGCGCATCTATCCGCAGCTGGCCGCGCTCAAGCTGACCGACTACAAGGTGCGCATCCTGGAGGGCGGCCGCGGCACGGGGTCGATCACGCGCGTCCTGGTCTCCACGAGCGACGAGCGCGGCGAGTGGTCGACGGTGGGCGTCGCGGAGAACGTCATCGCCGCCTCGTGGCAGGCGCTCGACGACGCCTACGCGTACGGGCTGCTGCGGGCGGGCGTGGAGCCGCTGGAGTGAGCCGGGCGGCGCGCCCCGGAGCGCAGCCGGGGCGCGCCGCAGCCGTCGAAGAAGGCCGCCGAGGCCGCACAGGCGCCACGGGCGTCACAGCCCCTGAGGTGCCAGCCCGGCGCCGAGCAGGTCGTACGCCCGCTCGGCGTCGGCGTGGGCCGCGGCCAGCACGGCATCGGTGATGCTCCCGGCCGCAAGGCGCGCCCAGTTGTCCCGCGCGAGGACGTGGTGGACGGCGATCACCTGCGTCGCCGCCAGCCGCGCCGTCACCTCGTCCGCCCCCGCCTCCGCCAGGGCCTCGGCCAGCGCCCGTTCGTCCTCGGCCACGTAGTGCACGAGGCGGGCCTGCAGGCTCTGCGTCGAGTAGAGCATGTCCCGGAAGGCGAGCACGGCGGGGACGTCGCACAGCCCCGTGACGGGGTCGCGGTCGTCGAGCCGCGCGTGGAAGTGGGCGCGCAGGGCCGCCAGCGGCGCCGTCCCCGGCTCGCGGTCGCGCACGACGCGCGCCGCCTCTCCCTGGTGGTCGGCGATGCGGTGGAGGGCCAGGTCCTCCTTGGCGGGGAAGTAGCGGAACAGCGTCGGTTTCGACACCTCCGCGGCCGCCGCCACCTCGGCCACCGACACGCGGTCGAAGCCGCGCTCCAGGAAGAGCGCGATGGCGGTCTCGGACAGTGTCTGGCGCGTGCGCTGCTTCTTGCGCTCCCGCAGCCCGGTCTCCTCGGTCACGGTGCCACCCTAGCAGAACAGTCGTTACCAAGAATCTTTTGTTACTCGGTTGCGTTTTCTGTTCCGGCGGTCTTTCATGAAGACATGACGACGACCAGCGCCGCCGACGCGACGACCCCTGCCACGACCACGGCCACCGACGTCCTGATCGTGGGCGCCGGGCCCACCGGACTCACCCTCGCCTGCACCCTCGCCCGTGCCGGAGCGGCGGTGCGGATCATCGACAAGTCCCGGGAGTTCCACCGCGCCTCGCGCGGCAAGGGCCTCAACCAGCGCAGCCGCGAGCTCTTCCACGACCTCGGCGTGGAAGCCGAGGCGGCCGCCTCGGGCACCGAGCACATCACCCTGCGCAAGTACCGCGACGGCGTCGCGATCGCCGACACCGTCACGTTCGCGGACCGCACCCCCACGCCCGCCATGCCGTACGCCAGCGGCCTGCTGATGCCCCAGTGGCGCACCGAGGAGATCCTGCGCGACAAGCTGGCGGAATACGGCGTGGTGCCGGAACGAGGCTGCGAACTGGCCCGGTTCACCCAGGGCGCGGACGGCGTCGTCGCGACGCTCGCCGACGGGCGGCGCATTGAGGCCGCCTACCTCGTGGGCTGCGACGGCGGCCACAGCCCCGTGCGCAAGGCGCTGGGCGTGGGCTTCGAGGGCGCGACCGACGCCGAGGAGTGCATGGTGGTCGGCGACGTCCGCGTCGACGGGCTCGACCCCGCCTACTGGCACCAGTGGTTCGACGAGGACGCGGCGGTCATGCTCTGCCCGTTCCCCGGCAGCCCGCACTGGCAGCTGCAGGGCATCTCCGAGCGCGATGCCGACGGGCGGCTGGCCGCGCCCACGCTGGAGTCGTTCCAGCGGCTCGTCGACCGCTGCTCCCGGGACGCCGGCATCCGGCTGTCCGACCCCACCTGGTTCTCCACCTACCGCATCAACGTCCGGATGGCCGACCGCTTCCGCGCCGGCCGGGTCTTCCTCGCCGGGGACGCGGCCCACGTCCACTCCATCGCGGGCGGCCTGGGCATGAACACCGGCATCCAGGACGCCTTCAACCTCGGCTGGAAGCTCGCGCACGTGGTGCTCGGCCGCGCCGCGCCGGGTCTGCTGGACACGTACGAGGAGGAGCGGATGCCCGTCGCCGCCTGGACGCTGAACCTCACCGACGAGCGGCTGCGCGCCGTGGTCGAGGGCGTGAAGGAGGCGGGCGTCGGCACGGAGGCCGTGATCACGGACGACGTCACCACCCTGGGCGTCGGCTACGGCTGGAGCTCGCTGGCATGGGGCGGGGCGAACGCCGGCGGGCGGGCGCCCGATGCGCCCTGCCGCAACGGCCGGCTCTTCGACGTCTTCGCCGGACCGCACTTCACCCTGCTCGGCTTCGGCCGGGGGAGCGCGGCGGCCCTCGCGGAGGCGGAGGAGAAGTGCGCGGGCCTGCTGCGCGCGCACCTCGTCGAGGACGGGGACGACCCCGCCGGACACGCCCGCCGTGCGTACGGGGTCGAAGGCGACGGGCTCGTGCTCGTACGGCCCGACAACCACATCGCGCTGAGCGCGGGTGCGGACCGAGGCGCCGAGGTCGTCGACCGTCTGCTGCGCCTCGGCCGGTGACACCGCACGGGGTCAGGCCTGCGGGGCGGCCTTGACCGCGGAGATGTCGAAGGTCAGCTTCACCTTGTCGCTGACCATCACCCCGCCGGTCTCCAGGGCGGCGTTCCAGGTCAGGCCCCAGTCGGAGCGCAGGATCTCGGCGCCGCCCTCGAAGCCGACGCGCTCGTTGCCGTAGACGTCGGTGGCCGAGCCGTTGAATTCCAGGTCGATGGCGAGCGGGCGGGTGACGTCCTTGATGGTGAGGTCGCCGGTGATGCGGTAGCGGTCGCCGCCGAGCTGCTCGGCGGCGGTGGAGCGGAAGCGCATCACCGGGAAGCGCTCGGCGTCGAAGAAGTCGTCGCCGCGCAGGTGCGCGTCGCGGTCCTTCATGCCGGTGTCGATGCTCGCGATCCGCACGTCGAGGGTGGCCGTGGACCGGGAGGGGTCGGTGCCGTCGAGGCTCAGGGTGCCCTCGTGGTCGGTGAAGGCGCCCTTGACGTTGGTGACCATGGCGTGGCGGACGGTGAAGCCGATGCTGCTGTGGGCGGGGTCGATGGTGTAGTCGCCGGTCAGGGCGGCCAGCGCGGGATCGACGGCGCGCGGGGCGGGGGCGGCGGGGGCGGCGGTGCTCTGCTTGCGGCTGAAGAGGCCCATGGTGTGCTCCTGTGAGGAATGTTGTTGAATGTTCAACTTGACTCGGGAAACACCGTAGCGCGCTCTGGTTGAATATTCAACATCTAACTCCGTGGGCCTCCCGGGGAGGGTGAATTCCGGCCGGCGCCGCCCGTGGGGCATTGCCACGCCCCCCGCCCCGTGCCACGGTGCCTCCGGCACCGTCCGCACCGTCCCGCACCACGCGCCCCGGGGAGGACCCGCCGTGCTGTCCGGTTCCGCCGCACCCCTGCCGCCCGCCTGGAGCCGCAGGGGATTCCTCGCCGCCTCCGTCGCCGGCGGCCTCGGCCTCACCGCCGTCCCCGCCCGCGCCGGCGACGAGGCCGCCTTCGCCGCCCTCCGCGCCCGCTGGCGCGGCCTCGTGCTCGGCACCGGCTTCGACCCCGCCGCCGAGCCCTACGCCGCCGCGCTCCGCCGCACCGGAGAACTCGCCCGCACCCACCGGGCCGCCCTCGCCCCGGCACCCGGCTCGCTCTGGCCCGACGCCCCCTTCGACCCGCCCTCCGGCATCACCCGCAGCTACGCCCGCCTGCACACCATGGCCCAGGCCTACGCCCAGCCCGGCACGGGGCTGACCGGCGACGCCGCCTTGGCCGCCGACACCCTCGCCGGGCTCGACCACGTCCACGCCCGCGTCTACCACCCCGGCACCACCCGCTACGGCAACTGGTGGGAGTGGCAGATCGGCAGCCCCCGGCTCCTCCTCGACGGCCTCACCCTCCTCCACGACGAGGCCGGCGCCGCACGGCGCACCGCCTTCCTCGCCGCCGTCGACCACTTCGTCCCCGACGCGATGCTCGGCGACTACACCGGCACCAGCACCGGCGCCAACCGCGTCGACCTGTGCCGCGTCGTCGCCCTCCGCGGCATCCTGGGTGCCTCCGCCGCCAAGACCGCCCTCGCCCGCGACGCCCTCTCGCCCGTCTTCGCCTACGTGACCCGCGGCGACGGCCTCTACGCCGACGGCTCCTTCGTCCAGCACACCCGCGTCGCCTACTCCGGCACCTACGGCCAGGTGCTGCTCGACGGACTCGGCCGGCTCCTCGCCCTCCTCCGCGGCTCCCCCTGGGAGATCACCGACCCGGCCCGGCAGACGGTCTACGACAGCGTCGAGAAGGCGTACGCGCCGCTGGTGCACGACGGGCTCGTCATGGACAGCGTCTCCGGCCGCGCCGTCAGCCGCGGCCTGCAGAGCGCCGACCCCGGCCGGCAGCAGAGCGACCACCAGCGCGGCCACGCCCTCATCGCCGCCGTCGCCCTCCTCGCCGGCAGCGCGAGCCCGGCCGAACGCACCCGCTGGCACGCGATGATCAAAGGCTGGGCCGCCCGCGACACCGCCCTCCCGCTGCTGGCCGACCCCTCGCTCGGCGTCGCCGACCTCGCCCGGCTCGCCGCCGCGTGCGCCGCCCCCGTTGTCGGCGAGCGGCTTGGTGGAGGCGGTGGTGCCGGGCATCCGGTACGGGTCGGCGGTGGGCC
>NZ_JBPQTS010000027.1:0-53809 GCF_051386455.1 Streptomyces sp. URMC 124 | reverse complement strand
GCCCCCTCCCGCCGTACGACCGCCCCCGCTCCGATCAGTCCGCTCCTTCCCCGCAGCAGACCGACCTCCCTGGAGACAGCCGATGGAACGCAAGCCCACCACCGTCCCGGTTCAGCCCGCCCCCTTCCGGATCGACGCCACCGGCAGCGACATCCACGGCGAGGCCGCCCGCATCCGGGCCCGGGGCGCGGCGACGCCCGTGGAGCTTCCTGGGGGAGTGGTGGCGTGGGCAGTGACCACCCAGCCGCTGCTGAAGGAGCTCCTGACGGACCCGCGCGTCTCGAAGGACCCCCACCAGCACTGGCCGGCCTGGGTCAACGGTGAGATCTCCCCCGAGTGGCCCCTGTTCACCTGGGTCGCGGTGCGGAACATGTTCACCGCGTACGGCACCGACCACAGGAGGCTGCGCGCCCTGGTCGCCAAGGCCTTCACCGCCCGCCGCACCGCCGCCCTGCGCCCGCGCATCGAGGCGATGACGGCGGAGCTCCTCGACGGCCTGGCCGCCGCGGATCCCGGCGAGCCCGTCGACCTGCGCGAGGGGTACGCCTACCCGATCCCGATCCAGGTCATCTGCGAGCTGTTCGGCGTCACCGACCCGGACCTCCGCGAGGGCCTGCGCGACTGCGTCGACAGCATCTTCCACACCTCCGCCGACCCGGCGGAGGTCACCGCCACGTACGCGCGGACCTACGAGCTCCTGGGCGCCCTCGTCGCCGCCAAGCGGACCGCCCCGGGCGACGACATGACCAGCGTGCTGATCTCCGCCCGCGAGGAGGACGGCTCCCGGCTCAGCGAGCAGGAGCTCCTCGACACCCTGCTGCTGGTGATCAGCGCCGGGCACGAGACGACCGTGAACCTCCTCGACAACGCCATCCACGCCCTGCTCACCCACCCCGACCAGCTGGCCCTCGTCCGCGCGGGCACGGCCGGCTGGGACGACGTGATCGAGGAGACCCTGCGCCACCGGTCCCCGGTGGCGAGCCTCCCGCTGCGTTACGCCACCGAGGACATCGCGCTCCCGGACGGCACCGTGCTGCGGCAGGGCGACGCGATCCTCGCCGCCTACGCCGCGGCCGGCCGCGACCCGGAGCTGCACGGCGCCGAGCCGGACCGTTTCGACGTCACCCGCGCCGTCAAGGACCACCTCGCCTTCGGCCACGGCGTGCACTTCTGCCTCGGCGCCCCCCTCGCGCGCCTGGAGGCCTCGATCGCCCTGCCCGCGCTCTTCGAGCGCTTCCCCCGGATGCGGCTCGCCGTGGAGCCGGGCGAGCTGCGCCCGGTGGAGTCCTTCATCTCCAACGGCCACCGGGCCCTGCCGGCGCTGCTGGACGGCTGACCCGCACCCTGCCGCTCACTGCAGACGCACATGCAGGAACGCGCGCGGACACACGCCGCACCCCGCGACCGGCCGGGTGCGGCGTGCGCCACATTTCCCTTCCGGCGGGTGGCGGGTGGGCGCCCGTCCGGGCGAGCGCTTACGATCCTCTGTTGTGTCCAAACTGACCGACCTGCCGAAACGGATCCTCATCGGCCGGGCGCTGCACAGCAGCAAGCTGGGAGAAACCCTTCTCCCGAAGCGCATCGCCCTGCCCGTCTTCGCCTCCGACCCGCTCTCCTCCGTGGCGTACGCGCCGGGCGAAGTGCTCCTCGTGCTCTCCGCGGCAGGCGTGTCGGCCTACCACTTCAGCCCATGGATCGCCGTCGCCGTCGTCGTGCTGATGTTCACGGTGGTCGCCTCGTACCGCCAGAACGTCCACGCCTACCCGAGCGGCGGCGGCGACTACGAGGTCGCCAACGTCAACCTCGGCCCCAAGGCCGGCCTCACCGTCGCGAGCGCCCTGCTCGTCGACTACGTGCTGACCGTCGCGGTCTCCATCTCCTCCGGCATCGAGAACCTCGGCTCCGCCATCCCGTTCGTCATCGAGCACAAGACGGCCTGCGCCGTCGGCGTGATCGTGCTGCTCACCCTGATGAACCTGCGCGGCGTCAAGGAGTCCGGCAAGCTCTTCGCGATCCCCACGTACGTCTTCGTGGGCGGCGTCTTCATCATGATCGTCTGGGGTGCCGCCCGCGGCCTCTTCATGGACGAGACCATGAAGGCCCCCACCGCCGACTACACCATCCACGCCGAGCACCAGGGCCTCGCGGGCTTCGCCCTCGTCTTCCTGCTGCTGCGCGCCTTCTCCTCCGGCTGTGCGGCCCTCACCGGCGTCGAGGCCATCAGCAACGGCGTCCCCGCCTTCCGCAAGCCGAAGTCGAAGAACGCCGCCACGACGCTCGCCCTGATGGGCGCCCTCGCCGTCACCATGTTCTGCGGCATCATCGGCCTGGCCATGGCGACGAACGTCCGCATGGCCGAGAACCCGGCCACCGACCTGCTCAAGAACGGCACGCCGGTCGGCGAGGACTACACCCAGAACCCGGTGATCTCGCAGGTCGCCGAGGCCGTCTTCGGAAGCGGATCGTTCCTCTTCATCATCCTCGCGGCGGCCACTGCACTGGTGCTGTTCCTCGCGGCCAACACCGCGTACAACGGCTTCCCGCTGCTCGGCTCGATCCTCGCCCAGGACCGCTACCTGCCGCGCCAGCTGCACACGCGCGGCGACCGCCTGGCGTTCTCCAACGGCATCGTGCTGCTCGCGGGCGCCGCTGCCGTCCTGGTCTACATCTACGGCGCGGACTCGACCAAGCTGATCCAGCTCTACATCGTCGGCGTCTTCGTCTCCTTCACCCTGAGCCAGACGGGCATGGTCCGGCACTGGAACCGCCACCTGCGCACGGAGACCGACCCGGCCAAGCGCCGCCGCATGGTCCGCTCCCGCGGCATCAACATGTTCGGCGCCTTCCTCACCGGCCTCGTCCTCGTCGTCGTCCTGCTGACGAAGTTCACCCACGGCGCGTGGGTCGCCCTGCTCGGCATGGTGATCTTCTACGCCACGATGACCGCGATCCGGAAGCACTACGACCGGGTGGCCGAGGAGATCGCCGCCGACGAGGGCCCGGGCGACGAGGCCGTCCGCCCCTCGCGCGTCCACTCGATCGTCCTGGTCTCCAAGATCCACAAGCCGACGCTGCGGGCCCTGGCCTACGCCAAGCTCATGCGCTCCGACACCCTCGAAGCGCTCAGCATCAGCGTCGACGCGGCCGAGACCAAGGCGCTGCGCGAGGAGTGGCAGCGCCGCAGCCTCGACGTCCCGCTGAAGGTCCTCGACTCGCCCTACCGCGAGATCACGCGCCCCGTCATCGACTACGTCAAGAGCCTCCGCAAGGAGAGCCCGCGCGACGTCGTCAGCGTCTACATCCCGGAGTACGTGGTCGGCCACTGGTACGAGCACCTGCTGCACAACCAGAGCGCCCTGCGCCTGAAGGGCCGCCTGCTCTTCACGCCGGGCGTGATGGTCACCTCGGTGCCCTGGCAGCTGGACTCCTCGGAAGCGGCCAAGCTGCGGGCGCGCAAGCGGGCCGAGTGGAACGCGCCGGGTTCGGTGCGCCGGGGCCCGGTGAGCGAGCAGAAGAAGGAAAAGGCGTCGACAAAGAAGTAGCGACGCAGTGACGTAACGAATCCGCCGGTCGGCGAATTCGCAGGTGGGGTGGGACGGCCCGTAGACTGGACGGCTGTCCCACCCCACCTTTCCCTTTACGTCTCTGGAGCCGACCACCATGCAGAACGCCCCGCAGGAATCGCTGGTCGGCGAGGAGTACGAGGTGGAGGTGGGCCCGGTGGCCCACGGAGGCCACTGCGTCGCCCGTACGGAGTCGGGCCGCGTGCTCTTCGTCCGCCACGCCCTGCCGGGCGAGCGCGTGATCGCGAAGATCACGGAGGGCGAGGCGACGTCCCGCTTCCTGCGCGCGGACGCGGTGGAGATCCTCTCCGCCTCCAAGGACCGGGTCCCGGCCCCCTGCCCCTTCTCCGGCCCGGGCAAGTGCGGCGGCTGCGACTGGCAGCACGCCAAGCCCGGCGCCCAGCGCCGCTTCAAGGGCGAGGTGATCGCCGAGCAGCTCAAGCGCCTCGCGGGCCTGACCCCGGAGGAGGCCGGCTGGGACGGCACCGTGATGCCGGCCGAGGGCGACAAGCTCCCCGCGGGCGAGGTCCCCGCCTGGCGCACCCGTGTCCAGTACGCGATCGACGCCGAGGGCCACGCGGGCCTGCGCAAGCACCGCTCCCATGACGTCCAGGTCATTGACCACTGCATGATCGCCGCGCCGGGCGTGAGCGAGCTGGGCATCGAGAAGCGCGAGTGGCCGCAGATCGCCACGGTGGAGGCCATCGCGGCTTCGGGCTCCGCCGACCGCCAGGTCATCCTGACCCCCAAGCCGGGCGGCCGCCTCCCGATCGTAGAACTGGACAAGCCGGTCTCGGTGATGCGAGTGGGCGAAAAGGATGGACGGGTCCACCGAGTCCACGGCCGCCCCTTCGTCCGCGAACGCGCCGACGAGCGCACGTACCGCGTGGGCGAGGGCGGCTTCTGGCAGGTCCACCCGCAGGCCGCCGACATGCTGGTGAAGGCCGTCATGCAGGGCCTCATGCCCCGCAAGGGCGACATGGCCCTGGACCTCTACTGCGGCGTCGGCCTCTTCGCCGGCGCCCTCGGCGAGCGCATCGGCGAGAAGGGCGCGGTCCTCGGCATCGAATCCGGCAAGCGCGCCGTCGAGGACGCCCGCCACAACCTCCAGGACCTCGACCGCGTCCGCATCGAACAGGGCAAGGTCGAGCAGGTCCTCCCGCGCACGGGCATCAAGGAGGCCGACATCATCGTCCTCGACCCGCCCCGAGCCGGCGCCGGCAAGCAGACGGTCAACCACCTCGCCTCCCTCGGCGCCCGCCGCATCGCCTACGTAGCCTGCGACCCGGCCGCCCTGGCCCGAGACCTCGCCTACTTCGCCGAGTCCGGCTACAAGCCGGTCAAACTCCGCGCCTTCGACCTCTTCCCGATGACCCACCACGTGGAGTGCGTGGCGATCCTGAAGCCCATGGGGAAGGACGCCTGACCTTTCGGCCTGAGGCGCAGCCACGGAGACCCTTGAGGCAGCGATGACGGCCGCGCCGGAGGCGAACGCGGACGGAGGCTCTGCCTTCAGTAGGAGTGGGGGCCGTAGGGGCTCCAGCCGTGCAGGAAGGGCTTCAAGTCTTCGGTGCGTGGTTCCGGGACCGTTGGCAGACGGGGCGGTGTGGTCAGAGGATTCAACCGCTTCACGTGGGCGTCGGCCCAAGCGATCCACGCCTCGGCGTCGGCTCTGACCTGCCCACTCGGCAAGCCCTCCACCTGCAGGCGGACGGCACTGAGGTACTCGGCCAGGCCGGCCGCGCGGCGCCACGCCTCCTCCTGCGCTTCCAGGTGCTTCACGCGATACGCCTCGGCGTACTCGGTGCGTGCTTGCTGCATCGCGGCTTCCCAGCGCAGCCGCTGATGCTTTGCCGCCTCCAAGTCGGCCAGCCGCTTGCGTTCGGCGGCTTCTCCTCGGAGATCCACCTCCTGCACGACCTCTGCGAGCTGATCTTCGAGGGGTCGCTCCGGAGTGTCTGCCCATTCACTCGCCCGGTGCGCCCGTCCGCCGCTGAGAACGATCCGCAGGCGGTCGGCAGGGGTGTAGTCGAACCGAGGGATCTTGACCCAGGAGTACCTCTTGGCCTCTGCGAGTTCCTTCTCGGTGGGCGTGTGCTTGCTCCGGTCCTGTTCCTGGATGATGAGGAAGCCGCACTCCTGCCCCTGAGCGGTGATCGTGAAGTGGGGATCGGCACTTCGCCGCCGATGCGGCGAGGGCGCGCCACGAGTCGCCCCGGCCTTACTGCTGTGGCCTCGCCTCTGAGTTGCGGTGATAAGCGCTTGAACAAGCCTCAATGCTCGCGCTTGCACGGCCTTGGTCAGCCCCATGGGCGGGGACTGGCTTTGCAGGGCTTTGACCACGGCATGGGGCTGAGTGAGTCTGGCCGGTACGGGGATGGGTTCGAGGACGGCCAGGCGCCACGCCGGGGTGTCTGTCAGCCGGATTTCGTAGCCCTCACGGCACCAGCTTCCGTGCAAGTCCTTCGTCTTGGGAATCCTTCCGGACCTGCGCGCCGCACTCACGCGGGCCGGCCAGTTCACGGCATTCGGGCCGCGGGCACTGCTCTTGACGATCCGGCCACCCGCTTCGGTCAGTTCCTCCAGAAGCTGCTCGGTGACCGTCTTGCGTGTCTGCTGTGCCTGTGACGCCTTCCGCGGGGCGGCGGGCGCAGCCGGTCCTGCGCTTGTGCCACTGCCGGTGGACGTTGCCGGAACCGTGGGAGCCGGCCTCTCCGCAGGCCTGGTGCGGCTGACCCGAGGCTGGGCAGGCGGGTAGTTCCCGTGCTGCAGATAGTGCTGGCCGGCACTGGTCAGGGCGGTGCTCCACTGCCCCCGCCGCTTCGTGACCGTGAGCAGTCCGCGGTTCTGCAAGGCCTGACAGGTGATCTTGTGCGAGCTGCCCTCCCACACACCGTCGAGGCATCCTTGTTGGACCCACCGCAACACTGCTAGCTGACGTTCATTGAGCTTCTGTTTCACATGAGCCTCCAGCCGGAGCGACAATACGCCGTCGGTCGCGAGCTGTGAGGTCTCTGGCTTTTTCTGGACCGGTGCCGGATACGCCTCCTTCGCGCGCCTCGCCGTGCCCGATGTCGTCCTTTACCGGAGAACGATGCGGGCGTTCCTCGCCACCAAGCAGAGGTTCGCGATGCACCTGCGGCCCGAGGACGTGCGCGAGGCTCTGCCGGCTGATGAGCGTCCGGCCGAACTGGAGATCGTGGTCGAGGCACTCGACAGCCTCGTGGAGCGGGGGAACCTGCGAGCCGATCCCGACACCGCGCGCGTCACCGCCGTCGAAGACTTCTACCGCAAGAGGTTCGTCTACCGGCTCACCCGGGCTTGGGGAGGCCGCGGAGGAGGCGCTGCCACGCACGACGAGGCGCTCGGTCGGCGCGGCGCGCGGCAGGCGGTGGCTCTGCACGACATTGTCACCCAGCTTGAGTGCCTTGCTCGTCTTGGGAACCGGGAACGAGCTCGACCCGGCCAAGACGTACCTCGCACTCGAGATGCCGGCCAGCCGGTTCGCGGCCCGCGCCGAGAGCGCGTACCCTCGCCGCCCGCATGGCACGACCGGTGCCTGCCGCCACACCGTGGGTCGAGTCCGACCCGACCTCCTGCGTATCCGCCCGCAGTTACGTCGAACCGGCAGCTGCGGACGGCGTCGCTCCTCGCGGACCTGGCATGACCATGCGCGCCCATGCTGCTCCGCCCGGGCCCCGGCCGGAATCTTCCGCGAACGTCGGTTCGAGGTCTCCTATACCCTGAAATGACACTCTGGACTGCAGGAACGGAGCTCCTCGCCATGTCTCGGCCTCGGCCTGACGTCACGGTCATCATTGCTGCGTACAACGCCATGCCGTACGTGACCGGCAGCGTCGGTTCCGTTCTTGAGCAGACCCTTGGGTTCGACCGGATCGAGTTGATCGTGGTCGACGACGGGTCCACGGACGGGACGGTGGCCGAGCTGGACCGGCTTGCGGAGCGGGCCGGGCCGGGGATGCGGGTTGTCCGGCAGGCGAATTCCGGGGGGCCGGCCGGGCCGCGGAATCTTGGGCTCGAGCAGGCCACCGGGCGTTATGTCTACTTCCTCGACGCGGACGACCGCATCGGGCCCGAGGCCCTCGAGCGCATGGTCGCGGCCGCGGATGAGAACGGGTCCGACGTCGTGCTCGGGCGGATCGTCGGCGAGGGCGGGCGTCGGGCGCCTCAGTCGATGTTTCGGAGGAACCAGCCCAAAACGGATGTTTTCTCTTCCAGGGTCTACTGGACGCTCAACCCCATGAAGCTGTTCCGTCGCGAGCTGATAGACCGGCTCGGGCTCCGCTTCGACACCGGGCTGTCGATCGGCGAGGACCAGCCGTTCGTCGCCACCGCCTACCTCCAGGCCGCCGCGATATCCGTCGTCGCCGACTACGACTGCCTCTACTGGGTCGCGCGCGAGGACGGCAACAACATCACCGCGCAGGAGCACGGCGCGCGGATGCGAATAGACCTCTTCCGGATGATGTCGGGCCTCGTCGCCGAGCACGTACCGGCCGGCCCCGGCCGCGACACGCTGATGCACCGGCACTTCGCCGTCGAACTGCGCGACGCCGTCCTCCAGTTGAGCCGCGAGCCTCAGCGCGACGTACAGGACAAGCTGCTGCACGAGCTGGCGGACCTTGTCGCGCTGCACTGGAGCGAGGGCCTGGCCGCCCGTCTGCCCGCCGTGGTCCGCCTGCGCTGCCACCTCATCCGCCACCGGCTCCTCGACGAGCTCCTCACCCTCGTCCGCTGGGAGCTCGACCGGGGCGCCGCCAGCTACGGCATCACCACCCTCGCCGCCACCGCCGCCACGCTCCCCGACCTGCAGATCGAGGACGGGCGCGTCTACGCGCTCCACCCCTACTTCCGCGACTCCACCCTCAACATCCCCGACGACTGCTACGACATCACGGCCGAACTGCGCGTCCGCCACCGCGTCGACTCCGCGGAGATCAACGCCGCCGGGCTGCGCCTCACGGGTCACGCGTACATCCACCGCATCGCCACGCACGACGTCACCACCGAACTCGTCCTCCGCAAGCGCGGCACGGACACCGAGCACCGCCTTCCTGTTCATCACACCCCCACCCCGGGGCTGGGGGCCGAGGAGGACGGCGGTCTCCATGAGTACGACACCGCCGGGTTCGACGCGACGATCGACCTCGCCTCGCTGACCGCCGGCCTCTGGGACCTCTCGCTCGCCGTGGGCGCCCAGGGCATCGTCAAGGAAGCCCGCCTCGGCAGCAGCCGCGCCGAGTCCGTGACCGCCGCCACGACCACCCTCGTCACGGACGCGGGCACGGCGGTCGCCCTCTTCACCACCAAGCCCTACGGAAACCTCTCGCTGGACATCGGCGAGACCCGCCACCGCGTACTGCCGCGCCTGCGCGTCACCGGCGCGAAGTGGGCGGCCGACGGCCCCGCCACCCTCGCCGTGAGCGGCCGCTGCGCGCTGGCGAGCCGGCCCGAGGGCGCGCTGACGGTGCGGGCCGAGGGGCCGAAGGGGGTCGAGCAGGTGATTCCGGTTGAAGCTTCGGCCTCCGACGGCACCTTCACCGTGCAGGTGCCCTGCACGACCGCCGGTGAGTGGGCGCTGACGCTCCGCCTCGCCGCGGCCGGCAAGGAGTGGTCCGTACCCGTACCGCCGCAGCCGTCGCTGAAGCCGGCGCGCTGGCAGCGGTTCGGCCTGCCGTGGTACGCGAAGCCTCTGCCCGGGCGCGATGCGCTGACGCTGCGCGTCGGACGGGTGGAGCTGCTCAAGGCGGTACGCGGGCGTCTGAAGCAGCGGTAGGGACGGCAGCGGCGCTGACCTGCGGATCTTTACGGTTCCTTGTGACGCCCGGGGGTCGCCCCGCCCCCGGTCACCCTCCGTGCTCACGTAGTGTTGATCTTGGTCGTGTGGCCCTTCGGCGCCCCGTCCCCGTCTCCCGTGCCCCGTGCCGGGCTAGTCGGGGCGCGCGCCGTACGGGGTCACGTCGTGTCCAAGGAGGGGGAAAGCACGTGGGGGAGTTAGGGCCCAAGCTGCGGGCGGCGCTGGAGGGGGTTCCGGCGAGCAGGCCACCGAGCAGGCAGCCGAGCAGGCTGAGCAGCTCCGCGGGAGCGCCCGGTACCGAAGCGCAGCAGTCGCCACCGCAGCACTCTCAACCGCAGCCGGTGTACAAGCTGTCCGCGAACGAGAACCCGTATCCGCCGCTGCCCGGCGTGATCGAGCGGGCCGTGGCCGGTGCGCAGGGAATCAACCGCTATCCCGACCTGTGGTGCGGGGAGCTGACGCGCGAACTCGCCGCGCGCTTCGACGTGCCGGAGTCGCACATCGCGACCGGCACCGGTTCGGTCGGCGTCACCCAGCAGCTGCTGCAGATCACCGCGCAACCCGGTGACGAAGTCCTCTACGCCTGGCGGTCCTTCGAGGCGTACCCCGTCCTGACCCGCATCGCGGGCGCCCGGCCCGTCGAGGTGCCGCTGGCCGCGGGCGAGGTGCACGACCTCGACGCCATGGCCGCAGCCATCACCGAACGCACGCGCCTCATCTTCGTCTGCAACCCCAACAACCCGACCGGCACCATCGTGCGCCGGGCGGAACTGGAGCGCTTCCTCGACCGCGTGCCGTCCGACGTCCTCGTCGTCCTGGACGAGGCGTACATCGAGTTCGTCGAGGACGAGGACTTCCCCGACGGCATCGACGTCTACCGCGGCCGTCCCAACGTCTGCGTCCTGCGCACCTTCTCCAAGGCGTACGGGCTCGCCGGCATGCGCGTGGGCTTCGCCGTCGCGCACGAACCCGTGGCCGCCGCCCTACGGAAGACGGCCGTCCCCTTCGGCGTGACGCAGTTCGCGCAGGACGCCGCCGTCGCCTCGCTACGGGCCGAGGCCGCCATGCGGGAGCGCGTGACCGCCCTCACCGCCGAACGGGCGCGGGTGAGCGCGGCGTTGACCGGCCAGGGCTGGGCCCTGGAGCCCTCGCACGCCAACTTCGTCTGGCTGCGGACCGGGGAACGCACGGACGCCCTCGCGGAGTTGTGCGCACACGAGGGGATCCTGGTGCGGGCCTTCAACGGCGAGGGCGCGCGCATCAGCCTGGGGGAGCCCGCCGCGAATGACCGGTTCCTTTACGTCGCCGAGCGGTTCCGCAAGGAGTTGCCGGGTGTGTAGCGGGTCGGCACCCGGCGTTCCCCGGTAATTCCCACCCCTCTACCCCTCTACCCCTCTACCCCTCCACCCTTCCGCTCTTCCAACCTTCCACACCTTCGCAGACTTCCGGCCTGCTGCGCGCGTCAATTCCTGCCGCAGGCCGGAATCCGCCTGCCCGAAAACAAAGAAATTCACCTCTCCCTGTGACATCCGACACCGTTGACTGATCCCGGCAAATCGATCAAGGATTGGCGAATACACGGAGATTGGTACGGGAGGATTCCTTGGGCACCCACCAAGATGTGCGCCGGCAGCGGAACGTGATTCTGGTCGACAGCTACGAGACCGCCGAGCACGGAGTTCCGCAGACGGCCCGTCATATCGCCCCGGCCTTCATCCGTGCCGGATATTCGTGCGTGCGCGTCCAGAGTTCCCCGCAGCCGCCCGGCGTCTACGCCTCCTCGCGGCCGGCGCTGGAGAACTACGTCGCCAACCTCGTGCACGACGGCGACCTCGCCCGCACGGTCGCGGAACTGCGGGCCTACGACCCGGTGGCCGTGGTGCCCGGCGGCGAGTACGGCGTGGCGTTCGCCGACGTGCTCAGCGAGGCCCTCGGGCTGCCCACCAACGGGACCGCCCTCAGCCGGGCCCGCCGGGACAAGGCCGAGATGGCGGAGACCGTACGGCGGGCAGGTCTGCGCACGGCGGAGCAGCTGCGGGCGGAGAGCGAGCAGGAGCTCGTGGACTGGCACCGCAAGCTCGGCGGCCGGATCGTCGTCAAGCCGCTCTCCAGCGCGGGCGGCGACGGGGTCGCGTTCTGCGACACCGCCGAGCAGTCCGCGGCGGCGTTCCGCCGCATCGTCGGCGCGGACGACATCTTCTCGCGCCCCAACACCGCCGTGCTGGCCCAGGAGTACCTGGTCGGCACCGAGTACATCGTCAACACGGCCAGTCTCGACGGCGCCCACCACGCCGCCGAGATCTGGCGCAGCTCGCGCTTCAGCGTCAACGGCATCCGTGACCTGTCGGGCGCGTGCTACATCGTCCCGCGCCGCGGCGAGGTGCAGGACCAGCTGGTCGAGTACGCCTTCGGGGTGCTCGACGCGCTGGGCATCCGGCACGGCCCGGCCCACGTGGAACTCAAGATGACGCCGGACGGCCCCTGCCTCATCGAGGCCGGCGCTCGGCTGTCCGGCGGCGACCTGCCGCACTACGCGCGGCTGGCGGCGGGCGAGTCCCAGCTCGACTGGGCCGTCGACGCCTACGTACGGCCCAAGCGCTTCCTGGCGCGCCGGGGAGAGCCGTACGAGATAGACCGGTACTTCGCCTGGGTGGCCCTGATCTCACCGGCCTCCGGGCGGCTCAAGAGCTACCGGAACATCGAGGAAATCCGTTCACTGGAGAGCTTCCGCGAAATGTGGGAGCTGGTCCGGCCGGGGGAGGAGATCGTGCCGACCGTGGACGACACCACATACCCCGTCATCATCAACCTGATGCACGAGGTGGAAGAAGTTGTGCAGCGCGACATGGGAACGATTCGATATCTGGACGGGGCGGGATTCTATGAACTCGAGGGATGATTATTCGGCCGGTTGTCCGGCCAGTTATTCAGCCGGTTATTCGAGCTCTTCGGTATTCGGCTGCGAGGTGAGCGCCTCGTGACTGCGCAGACCTTGCACACCTTGGACAGCAAGGACGCCATGGACGCCCTGGACACCCCGGACGTCCTCGAAGCCGCCGATCTCATTGCCCAGGCGCCCTTCAGCGCCGAGATCAGCCCTGCCACCCGCTACGCCTCCGTGGCCACGCTCGCCGACGACCCGGCGGGCCTCACCTGCAGCGTCACCGTGGGCACGCGCTGGGCGGCGACCGGCAAGGCGAGCCGGCTGTTCGGCTACCCCTCCTTCGAGGCGGCCGCCGATTCGGTGAAGGACGGCCGGCACGACGCCCTGCTCGTGGCCGGCGCCTACCCGGAGATCCGTACGTTCTTCTTCGACCCCGAACTGCGGGCCGTCGAGGCGTTCGTGGGTCCCCTGCCGGACATGGTCTTCGCCGCCCCGCCCGAGGACGCGAGCCTGGACCGGTTCGACGTCGTCCACTACCACCCGGCGACCAGGAGGCTCTTCGAGTCGCGCGTGAGCGGCCGGGCCGCGGAGTCCTTCCACGCCACCTCGAACAGCGCCGCCTGCAAGGCTGCCCTGGCCCACGGCGGACGTGCCGCCGCCATCACCAACGCCACGTGCGCCGAGCACTTCGGGCTGGAGGTCATCGAGGTGCTCTCAGCGGGCACCCCCATGAGCTTCGTCGTCTTCGAGCGGAGAAAATGACCGGATGGGCGGGACGGGCGAGACAAGCGGGATGAGCGGGATACGCGGGATGAGCGGGATACGCGGGATGAGCGGGCCGAGCGGGAAGTGAACGGGATGAGTGGAACGCCAGAACTTCTTCGTACGGTGATCGCCGTCGACAAGTCCCTGGAAGCGGGCGCCGTCGCCAACGCGGCCGCCATCGTCATGGGCCAGCTGGCCCGTATCGACTCCAGGATCTACGCGGACGACGTGCGGGACGGCGACGGGGTGCACCACGCCGGCATCCGCTTCAACACCGTCGTCCTCGCGGGTCGCAACGGTCACCTGCTGCAACTGGCCGAGTCCGCCCGTGCGGAGGGGCTCAGCCCGGTGGTGTTCACCACCCGCGGCCAGGCGCTCAGCAACAGCTTCGACGACTACCGGGCCATGGTCGCCGGGGCCTCCTCCGGGGAGCTCGGCATCTGCGCGGTGGGCGTCGTCGGAGAGGACGCCGGCATCCGGGCGCTGACCAAGCGCTTCAGCGTCTACAAGGGCTGACCCGGACGCCCGCGCGGGTGCGCCGGACGGGCCGTCACGGTCCGTCCGGCGCTCAGGCGTGTCATTGGTCCCGTCGGGTGACGATTGTCCCTAGGATTGTGGGATGCATATAGCGAGCACGTTCCCCGGAGGGGTGAGCCGGTGAACAGGTCCGAGGCCACCGACGAGCAGTGGGAGGGTCTGGCCGAGGTCGTCCCGCTCCGTGGTCACCACGCATGGCCGTCATGGCCGAACCACCGGGCCCTGCCCGAGGACGAACAGCAGCCCGACCCGAACCAGCGGCGCATGGTCGTCCTGCGGGTCCAGGTCTTCGCGGACGCCCGCGAGGTCGCCGAGCACCTGATGGCCCGGGTGCCGGTCCTGCTGGACCTCACCAGCGCCGACACGGATGTCGCCAAGCGCATCCTTGACTTCTCCAGCGGCGTCGTCTTCGGCCTGGGCAGCGGCATGCACCGGGTCGACACGAACGTCTTCCTGCTGGCCCCGGAAGGGACGGAGGTGGCGTCGGGATACCCCGATCGTAGGAAAAGTGATCAGCCGAAACGGTTTGGCTGAATATCTGTCACATACGGTCCGGGCATGGACACCCGCTGTGCCCGACCGGACGCCCTTCCCGCCACCTCTCCTGCCGCCCCTCCTGCTGCCACCTCTCCTGCCGCCCGTCCTGCCGCCACCTCGGTTCCTTCCGGCGGTCAGCGTCCCGCGGTGACCGAGTTACGGCTCTCCGCCTTCAAGTCCCATCGCAACGCCGTCTTCGCGCTCGGCCCGCTGACCCTCTTCCGGGGCCCGAGCGGCAGCGGCAAGTCCAGTGCCCTCCAGGCCTACGCGGCCCTCGCGCGGCTCGCCGGAGGCGACACCCTGGAGGAGGCCTTCGCCCCCGTCGACGGCGGCCCCGAGGCCTGCGTCCCGCAGCAGGCCCGCCCCGACGCCCAGGGCCGGCGCGGCTTCCGCATCGGCTGCACCGTCGGAGGCCCTGTGGGCCCCGTCCGCCTCGACGTCGCCGTCCAGGCCGAACCCGAGCTGCGCATCGTGGGCGAACGGATGACGGCCGCCGGCCGCACCCTGCTCTCCACGGCTCTGCGCGATCCCGGCCGCCGCGCCGTGGAGGCCGCCTGGCACACGGCCGGTGCCGTCCCCGTCACCCGCGCCCCCCTGCCGGACGACCGGCTCGGCACCGCCCTGCTGCCGCTGCGCGTCGCGGGCAAGACCGCCGGCCAGCGCCTCGTCCTCGACGCCGCCGAACAGGTCGTCGTGGCGTTGCGTTCCGTCTTCGCCTGCGACCCCCGCCCCGAGGTCATGCGCCTGCCCGTCGCCGCCGGCGACGGGATGCTGCGCGGCTCCTGCGACAACGTCGCCGCGGTCCTCGGCCGTACGCGCCACGAGTGCGCAACCCGGCATGCGGCGCTCGTGGCGGCGGTGGACGCAGGGTGCCGGGTTCCCGTGCACGAACTGGCGGTGCGGGGCACGGGCGACGGACTCGTACGGGCCCTGCTGGAGCAGCGGTCCGGGACGGCGACGCCCCTGGAAAGGCTGGGGGACGGCGAGTTGCGCTACCTCGCCCTCTGCATCGTGCTGATGACCGGCCCGGGGGTGCTGGACATGGACCCGGCGGCCGAGGTGCTGCAGGCGCGGCAGACCCTCACCGTCCTGGCGGACGGCTTCGACCGCTGCCTGGATCCCCGCCAGGCGCGTGAGCTGCTCTCCCTGGCCGTACGGATGGGGGAGCGGGGGCACGTCCGGCTGGTGGCGGCGGTGCAAGGGGGCGCGGATCCCTCGGATCCCGCAGGGGGTCCGGCTCTGCCGGGAGTCTCGGTGGTAGATCTTGGGGGTGAATCATGAACACCGAGAAGAGGGGCGCGCCGGCGAGGGCGGCGAGCTGCGCGTGCTGCAGCGCCGCCTGGCCGACTTCGCGGCCGCGCGCCGCTGGCTCCCGTACCACACGCCCAAGAACCTCGTTGCGGCCCTGAGCGTCGAGGCGTCCGAACTGGTCGAGATCTTCCAGTGGTTGACGCCGGAGGAATCCGCGCGGGTGATGGACAGCCCCGGAACCGCCGCCCGGGTCGAGGACGAGGTCGCGGACGTCCTGGCGTACCTCCTGCAGTTCTGCGGGGTGCTGGGCATCGACCCCGCGGCGGCCCTCTCCGCGAAGATCGAGCGCAATGAGCGGCGGTTCCCGGTGCCGGAAACGCCCGAAGAGCCGGACCAAGGCGCTCCGGATACGCCCGGCCGTCACTCTCCGGAGTGATTGAGTTATCCACACCCCATCTGGTATCCACAGATTTCTGAATTCCCCTGGCGTTTCCGGCGGTTAGTCATCACTCTGGGTAGTGAGCAGGTGCGGGCACGGCGCAGTCGGTAGCGCAGTTGAAGGCGCAGTCGGGAAGATGGGGGATTCAGGCCATGGATGCAGTGCGGCTCATCGGAGCCACCCGGACGGCCCTGGCGCAGGCCAGGGCCGTTCACGACATCGTCACCGAGGCGTGGCAGACCCAGGCGCTGGCGGGAGCGGTCGGCGGTCACCTCGCGGTGCACGGGCCCTTCGAGGCCCGCGCCGCCGCGGGAAGTCTGAGCGAGGCCGGCTCGCGTGCGTCCGGCGCGCTGCGTCACACGCTGCGCGCCGGAGCGATACGGGCGGGGCAGCTCACCGAAGTACGCGACCCCTGGGGTGCGTTGGCGGGGCTCTGCGGGCTCCTCGGTGAAGTGGGCATCGCCCTGGTGGGCGTCGCCTGCTCTTCCGGTGAGGACGCCATGTACTGGCAGTGCATAGAAGCCATCGACGCCGCCGACGAGACGAGCGACAGAGTCCGCTGGTTACAAAGACGGCTCGCGTCGCGCGAGCGGGAGGGTGGTGCCGCGTGAGGCGCGGGCGGTCAGCGGGCATCCCCTCCGTCGACGGACGCCGGGCGTTCGTCGCGCGGCTGCAGATCGGCGTCGAGCTGCGACAGGTCGGCGCTGAGCGCGGCCATCAGCTCCTCCATCTGCTGCAGCAGGCCCTTGGGCTGGCCCTGCTCGCCGGGCTTCCGGGCGGCTGGCTGGGCGGGCACCGTTTCGTCGGGCACGGCTTCCTGGGTCATCGCGGCCTCCTCGGCCCCGGCCCTCCCGGTGCGGGAGAGCGGTGTTGCGGTCGTCGCCTCCGGCAGAGCACACCGGTGCGCGGGCCGGGCGGTCCGGCTCCGCCCGAGCCAACGACCACCGGCCGCGGCGGACACTGGCCGGGGCTCACCCGTCCGGCGGGGGCGGCGGAATTTCACCCGACCGGGGAGGGTGGACCGGGGCAGGGCACGGTCGGTTGACGCGCGTACGGCAGTGCAGGATGGGAGGCATGGATCTGCGAATCTTCACCGAGCCCCAGCAAGGGGCGAGCTATGACACCCTGCTGACGGTCGCCAAGGCCACCGAGGACCTCGGCTTCGACGCCTTCTTCCGCTCCGACCACTATCTGGCCATGGGCTCCGCCGACGGCCTGCCCGGACCGACGGATGCCTGGATCACCCTGGCGGGGCTCGCCCGTGAGACGCGCCGCATCCGGCTGGGCACCCTGATGACCGCGGGCACCTTCCGGCTGCCCGGCGTGCTGGCCATTCAGGTGGCCCAGGTGGACCAGATGTCGGGCGGGCGGGTCGAGCTCGGTCTGGGCGCCGGCTGGTTCGAGGAGGAGCACAAGGCGTACGGCATCCCCTTCCCCAAGGAGAAGTTCGGGCGGCTGGAGGAGCAGCTGGCGATCGTGACGGGCCTGTGGGAGACGGAGGTCGGCCGGACCTTCGACTTCGACGGCGCGTACTACCAGCTCACCGACTGCCCCGCCCTGCCCAAGCCCGCACAGCAGAAGGTGCCCGTGCTCATCGGCGGCCACGGTGCGAAGCGCACGCCGCGGCTCGCCGCCAAGTACGCCGACGAGTTCAACATCCCCTTCGCCTCGGTCGAGGACAGCGAGCGGCAGTTCGGCCGGGTGCGGGCGGCGGCGGAGGAGATCGGCCGCAAGGGCGATGAGCTCGTGTACTCCAACGTGCTGGTCGCCTGCATCGGCAAAGACGACGCGGAGGTCGCGCGCCGCGCTGCGGTCATCGGGCGGGATGTGGCCGAGCTCAAGGAGAACGGTCTGGCGGGCTCGCCCGCCGAGGTCGTCGACAAGATCGGCCGCTATGCGGCGATCGGTTCCTCCCGGGTCTACTTCCAGATCCTGGACCTGGACGACCTCGATCACCTGGAGCTGATTTCCTCGGAGGTCCAGTCCCAGCTGAGCTGACGCCGGCCGGAGCTGCCCCCTGCCGGGCCGGCGCCCCTGGGGGCGGTCGGCTCCCGGCCTGACGCCCGCCCGGCATCGCCGCATCACCGAGGAGTACCTGTGACGCCCGCCCCCACCCCCGCCGTCTCCCTGGCCGACGCGCTGGCGCGCGGTCCGCTCGTCCTCGACGGCGGGCTGTCCAACCAGCTGGCGGCGCAGGGCTGTGACCTGTCGGACGCGCTGTGGTCGGCCCGGCTGCTCGCCGACGACCCGGGGCAGATCGAGCAGGCTCACGCCGCCTATGCGCGGGCGGGCGCGCAGGTGCTCATCACCTCCAGCTATCAGGCCACCTTCGAGGGCTTCGCGCGCCGCGGCCTGGGCCGTGCCGAGGCCGCGGCACTGCTGCGGCGCAGCGTGGAGCTGGCGCGCGGCGCGGCGGAGCGCGCGGCCCCCGGGAAGGAGGTCCGGGTCGCCGCGTCCGTCGGCCCCTACGGTGCCTTCCTTGCCGACGGCAGCGAGTACCGCGGCCGTTACGGCCTGAGCACCGCCGCGCTGGAGCGTTTCCACCGGCCGCGGATCGAGGCCCTGGTGGAGGCCGCGCCCGACGTCCTCGCCCTGGAGACCGTGCCCGACGTGGCCGAGGCGGAGGCGCTGCTGCGCGCCGTGGAGGGCTGCGGAGTGCCCGTGTGGCTGTCCTACAGCGTGGAGGGCGAGCGCACCCGGGCCGGGCAGCCGCTGCGCGAGGCGTTCGCGGCGGCCGCCGGGAACGACCAGGTCGTCGCCGTCGGGGTCAACTGCTGCACGCCCGCCGATGCCGACCGCGCGGTGCCGCTCGCGGCGGAGGCCGCAGGGAAGCCCGTCGTGGTCTATCCCAACAGCGGCGAGCAGTGGGACGCCGCGGCCCGGTCCTGGACGGGGCGGCCGGCCTTCGCCCCCGATCGCGTCACCGAGTGGTACGCGGCCGGGGCCCGCCTCATCGGGGGCTGCTGCCGCGTGGGCCCGGACGGAATCGCCGCCTTGGCCTCCGTCCTCGAAGAGGGCCGGAGCCAGGGCGCCGCGTGACGCCCGGGTAGCCCCGATTCCGCGGCCGGGGCCGTTCCCCGTCATCTCCCGTCAACGCTGCTCCACGCAAGGCCAGTTGGCGCAACCTCGCGTCCAGGCCACGGGTTCACCATTAGCGTGGAAGCGGACGTGAACGGTGCGTCGTAGGGGATCCAGGACCGGGGGTGGGAAATGTCCCAGGAATCCACTGAGGCGACGGTCAGAGTGCGGCCGCCGGATCTGGCGCGGGGTGCGGTGATCGCCCAGTCCCTGGACAACCAGTGGGTGACGGCGGAGCTGACCAGGGAGATGGTCGCCGGGGGAAGGTCGCTCCGGGAGGTCGGGGGCGGGCGGGAGAAGGAGGTGCGGGCCGAGTACTTCCGCAGCCTGATCAACACCCGCCAAGTGGTGGCCAACCGCGTGTTCTTCTACAACAATCCCGCGGTCAGCCGCGACCTCGTGGAGGGCGGCGCGGCCCGCCGCGCCCACCAGAAGCTGCTGGCGCAGGCGGCCCTGGTGCCGTACCTGCTGAACGAGCGCGATCCCGCCGAGCGCCCGAGCACCGGCCTGGACTTCGACGAGCGGGCCTTCACCGCCTGGCAGGAGACGCTCGAAGCGATGCCGGCCGGCGAGCGCGTCAAGTGCGTCCGGTTCTCCTGGGAGGACCAGGAGAACCGGGACGCCACCAGGAGCGCCCTCTTCAACGCCTTCGCCGCGCGGGTGCAGGGCCTGACCGCGAAGGACATCCCCCTGCTCGCCGCGCAGGTCGGCGTGGAGCGGCGGCGGCACGCGGCGTTCGCCGCCCGCATCGGGGAGGTGGTCCAGCTCAGCAACGAGCGCAGCATCCGCGGCGAGCTCGTCACGCGCAACGTCCTCTACCAGGAGTTCGTGTGCGTGCCGGGCGTGCCCGTCTCCGAGGGCAGGTACGACAGGGACAAGCCGTTCGCGGGGGAGATCAAGCAGCTCCTCGACCTCATCTACAACGTCAACCTCGCCGACGCCCTGGGCATGTACCCGCTCACCCCGGCCGGCAGCCTGCGCAGGGTGGCCCTCCAGGAATGGCGCGACATCCGTACGACACCCGCCGGGACGGTCACGGACCCCGAGCAGCTCCTGCTGTTCCTGCAGCGGCAGGCGTTCTCCACGGTCCAGGACCGGCTCGCCCTCACCCCCGCCGCGGTCGACGCGCTCGCCCTGGAGGACATCTGGAGCCTGCGCCAGAGCGATCCGTGGAACGCCTACATATCCGCCTTCGACGAGCTGACCGCCGACCCGGCGTCCTTCCACGAGCGTGTCGGCCCCGTCTTCGACCGCTACGTCAGGCTCAACTCCGAGATCGTCCGCCTCGCCGAGGCCCGCGGCGACCACCGGGTCCGCGCCAACAAGTGGCTGCCCGTCATCGAGGTCGTCGTCACCGTCGGCGGCGCCGTGTTCACCGCCGTCACCGGCGACGAGGCCTGGAGCGTGGCGGGCAGCCTCGGCGGGGTCTCGGCCAAGTACGGCGGGTCCGTGCAATTGGTCCTCCGCAACAGGAGGGAGGGCCGGCGCGAGCAGAAGTTCGCCCGGGAGATGGCCGCGGTCCGGTTCGACGGCACGCGGGAGTGGGAAAGGTTCCACGACATGGTGCGCAAGCTGCCCGGGTACCGGGAGGAGGGCGGCTCCCCGGCCGCCACCGGCTCCGCCACCGTCCAGGACGAACTCCCGGAGTACTGAGCCAGTGCGAGAAGAGAACCCGGCAACCCCCTACGACCGGCTGCGCGCCGACCGTCCCGAGCTGTTCGGCAACTCCCCGGGCGGCATCGACATCCTCTTCGACCCTGCCGAGATCGAAGAGGCCAGGCGCACGGCGGACGCCGGGGCGGAGGGCACGGCGGCCACGGTCGGCGTCGTCTACGCCGACCGGTTCGTCACCCTCGTACGGGACGCGGTCCGCTTCCCCGGCGGCGCCCCGGGGCTCTACGTCCGCATGCTCTCCACGGTCGCGAGCCCCGGCGCCGTCGTCCTGCCCCTCACTCCTGCGGGAGACGTCGTCCTCGTCGAGCACTACCGGCACGCCACCCGCTCCTGGCACTGGGAGGTCCCCCGCGGCATGGGCGCGCCGGATGCAACCGGGGCCGAAAACGCCGTGCGGGAACTGGCGGAGGAAATCGGCGCGGATGTCGCCGAATTGATTTCCCTGGGCCGCATGCACCCCGACAGCGGTCTCCTCGGCGACCACGTCGAGCTGTTCGCCGCCCGTATCGACGGCTTCGGTTCGCCGGAGACTTCCGAAGGCATCCGCAGGATCGTCACCCGCCCCTGGCCGGAGGTGGCCGAGATGGTCGAGACAGGGGCGATCACCTGCGGATTCACCATCGCCGTCCTCACCCGCGCCCTGCTGAAGGGGCTCGTGGGAAGCCCGTCGGTCCGTCCGGCGGGGCACCGGACGGGAAAGCCGGCAAATCCTGGGAATACGGCGGACGAAAAGCGTTAGCCGCGGGTGCGCGCCCCCGGGGATACTCGGCAGCGTGTTCCTGACGATATCCACCACCGGCACGACCGGGTCCCCTGCGACCGACCTCGGATTCCTGCTGCACAAGCATCCTGACAAGGCGCAGCGTTTCTCGACCTCCCACGGCACCGCGCACGTCCTCTACCCCGAGGCGACGGCCGAGCGCTGCACCGCCGCGCTGCTCCTGGAGATCGATCCGGTGGCACTGGTGAGGCGCTCCAAGGGCAAGGGCCGCGGCGGTGCGCCCGACTCCGCCCTCGCGCAGTACGTCAACGACCGCCCGTACGCGGCGTCCTCGCTGCTCGCCGTCGCCGTCGGCAGCGTCTTCTCCACCGCTCTCAAGGGCCAGTGCGCCGCCCGGCCCGAGCTGCCCGGGGCGGCGCGCCCGCTGCGCATCGAGGTGCCCGTGCTGCCCGCCCGCGGCGGCGCGGCCCTCGTGGAGCGGCTGTTCGCACCGCTGGGCTGGACGGTGTCCGCCGAGCCGGTCGCGCTGGACGAGCAGTTCCCGCAGTGGGGCGACTCGCGCTACGTACGCCTGGTGCTGGAGGGCGAGCAGCGGCTGGCCGACGCCCTGCGCCACCTCTACGTCCTCCTGCCGGTGCTGGACGACTCCAAGCACTACTGGGTGGCGCCCGACGAGGTGGAGAAGCTGCTGCGCTCCGGCGAGGGATGGCTGGAAGGCCACCCCGAGCAGCGCCTGATCGCCGGCCGCTACCTCGGCCGCCGCTGGTCGCTGACGCGCGACGCCCTGGAGCGCTTGGCCCTGGCCCGCCTCGCCGAGGCCGACGACAGCGAGGCGGAGGAGCTCGACAACGCCGTCGACGAGGAGACGGACACCGCCGAGCGGCCCGTTCCGCTGGCCGTGCAGCGCCGTGAGGCGATCCTGGGCGCCCTGCGCGCCTCGGGGGCCGCGCGCGTGCTCGACCTCGGCTGCGGGCAGGGGCAGCTCGTCGGCGAGCTGCTGAAGGACCCGCGGTTCACCGAGGTCGCCGGCATGGACGTCTCGGCGCGCGCCCTCGCGATCGCCGCGCGGCGGCTGCGGCTGGACCGCATGACCGAGCGCCAGGCGGGGCGGGTCGCGCTGTTCCAGGGCTCGCTCGCCTACACCGACCGCAGGCTGGCCGGGTACGACGCGGCGGTGCTCAGCGAGGTGATCGAGCACGTGGACCCGGCCCGGCTGCCCGCCCTGGAGCACGCGGTCTTCGGCGCGGCCTGCCCCGCCACGGTCGTCGTGACCACCCCGAACGTCGAGTACAACGTGCGCTGGGAGACCCTCCCCGCCGGGCACGTGCGCCACGCCGACCACCGCTTCGAGTGGACTCGCGAGGAGTTCCGCGCCTGGGCGGCGGGCGTCGCGGAGCGGTACGGCTACGAGGTGGCGTACGCACCCGTGGGGCCGGACGACCCGGAGGTCGGACCGCCCACCCAGATGGGCGTCTTCTCCCGTACGGAGAAGCCCACGGAGAAGCCCACGGAGAAGCCCACGGAGAAATCCACGGAGAAATCCACCGGGAAAGACGCAGAGAAAGAACCGAAGCAGGAGAAGGCCGCATGACCACAGCAACCGCCACCGCGGCCGCCGGGCGCACCCTCCCCGTCACCGACCTCTCCCTCGTGGTGCTGGTCGGCCCGACGGGCTCGGGCAAGTCCACCTTCGCCCGGAAGCACTTCAAGCCCACCGAGGTGCTCTCCTCGGACTTCTGCCGCGGCCTGGTCGCCGACGACGAGAACGACCAGAGCGCCAGCGGCGACGCCTTCGACGTGCTGCACTACATCGCGGGCAAGCGCCTCGCCGCGGGCCGCCTCACCGTGATCGACGCGACCAACGTCCAGGCCGAGGCGCGCCGGCAGCTGGTGCGGGTCGCCCGGGAGCACGACGTGCTGCCCATCGCGATCGTCCTCGACCTGCCCGAGGACGTGTGCGCCGCCCGCAACGCCGCCCGCCCCGACCGGGCCCACCTGCCCCGCCACGTCATCCAGCGCCACCGCCGCGAGCTGCGCCGCTCGCTGCGCGGCCTGGAGCGCGAGGGCTTCCGCAAGGTGCACGTCCTGCGCAGCGTCGAGGAGGTCGAGGCCGCCCAGGTCGTCCTGGAGCGCCGCTACAACGACCTCCGGCACCTCGCCGGTCCCTTCGACATCATCGGCGACATCCACGGCTGCAGCTCCGAACTGGAGACCCTGCTCTCCCGGCTCGGCTACGCCGACGGCGTCCACCCCGAGGGCCGCACGGCCGTCTTCGTGGGCGACCTCGTCGACCGCGGCCCCGACAGCCCCGGCGTGCTGCGCCGCGTCATGGGCATGGTCGCCTCCGGCAACGCCCTGTGCGTGCCGGGCAACCACGAGAACAAGCTCGGCCGCTGGCTCAAGGGCAAGAAGGTCCAGCAGACGCACGGGCTGGCCGAGACCATCGAGCAGCTGGAGCGCGAGGACGCCCGCGACCCCGCCTTCCGCGCGCAGGTGCAGGAGTTCATCGAGGGGCTCGTCAGCCACTACGTCCTCGACGGCGGCAAGCTCGTGGTCTGCCACGCCGGCCTGCCGGAGAAGTACCACGGCCGCACCTCGGGCCGCGTGCGCTCGCACGCGCTCTACGGGGACACCACGGGCGAGACCGACGAGTTCGGCCTGCCCGTGCGCTACCCGTGGGCCGAGGACTACCGCGGCAGCGCCGCCGTCGTCTACGGCCACACCCCCAACCCGTCGGCCACGTGGCTGAACAACACCATCTGCCTGGACACCGGAGCCGTCTTCGGCGGGAAGATGACCGCGCTGCGCTGGCCGGAGCGCGAGCTGGTGGACGTACCGGCCGAGCAGGTCTGGTACGAGCCGGCGCGGCCGCTGGCGAGCGACGCTCCCGGCGGGGAGGACGGCCGCCCGCTCGACCTGGCCGACGTCACCGGCCGCCGCATCGTCGAGACCCGGCACATGGGCCGGGTCGCGGTGAAGGAGGAGAACGCCGCGGCCGCGCTGGAGGTCATGAGCCGCTTCTCCGTCGACCCGCGGCTGCTGCCCTACCTCCCGCCGACCATGGCGCCGTGCGCGACCTCCCAGGAGGAGGGCTACCTGGAGCACCCGGCCGAGGCGTTCGCCGCCTACCGGGCCGACGGGGTGCGCCAGGTGGTGTGCGAGGAGAAGCACATGGGCTCGCGGGCCGTGGCGCTGGTCTGCCGCGACGCGGACGTGGCGCGGGAGCGCTTCGGCGCGACCGGCGGGGCGAGTGGCGCGCTGTACACCCGCACCGGCCGGCCGTTCTTCGACGACCCCGCGATGACCGAGCGCGTCCTGCGGCGGCTGAGCCGGACGGCCGCTTCGGCCGGACTGTGGGAGGAGCTGGAGACCGACTGGCTGCTGCTGGACGCCGAGCTCATGCCCTGGTCCCTCAAGGCGCAGGGGCTGCTGCGCCACCAGTACGCGGCCGTCGGCGCCGCGTCCGGCGCGGTCTTCCCGCCGGCGCTCGCCGCGCTGGAGTCGGCGGCGGGGCGCGGCGTGGACGTGTCGGAGCTGCTGGACCGCCAGCGCGGGCGCGCCGCGGACGCCGCCGCGTTCACGCAGGCGTACCGCCGCTACTGCTGGACCACCGGCGACAGCGCGCAGGGCTGGCCGGGGGAGCAGGCCGAGACGCAGTCCCTGCGCCGGGTCGGGGCGAAGGGCACGGACGGCCTCGACGGCATCCGGATGGCGCCCTTCCAGATCCTGGCGGTGCAGGGCCGCAGCCTGGCCGGGCTCCCGCACGACCAGCAGCTCGCCCTGATCGACCGCATGATCGAGGCCGAGATGTACGACGCCGAGGCGAACAACGGCCTCTGCGCGTACACCCCGGTGTACGTCAACCGCCTGCTCGCCCCGACCCGCCGGCTCGTGGTCGACACCGAGGACGAGGAGTCCGTCGCGGCCGGCGTGCAGTGGTGGCTGGACCTGACCGGCGCCGGCGGCGAGGGCATGGTCGTCAAGCCCCTGCAGGGGCTCGTACGGACCGCGAACGGGCGCCTCGTCCAGCCGGGCGTCAAGTGCCGGGGCCGGGAGTACCTGCGGATCATCTACGGTCCCGAGTACACCCGCCCGGACAACCTGACCCGGCTGCGCGCACGCCACCTCGGCCACAAGCGCTCGCTCGCCCTGCGCGAGTACGCGCTCGGCCTGGAGGCGCTGGACCGGCTGGCGGCGGGCGAGCCGCTGTGGCGGGTGCACGAGGCCGTCTTCGGGGTCCTCGCCCTGGAGTCGGAGCCGGTCGACCCGCGGCTGTAGGCGCGGCGCGGTGGGCCCCCGTACGGGCGGCCCCCGCTCGCCGCCCCGCGGGGTCGGCGGCATGCTGGCCGCATGAGTACCCCGCACCCGGGCGGCCCCGCGCACGGCCAGTGGGCGCCGCCCGCCCGTGCCCGCAAGGGGCGCCGCAAGTGGCCGTGGGTGCTGCTCGCCGCCGTGGTCCTGCTGGCCGGCGGGTGCGCGGCGCTCGTCATCGGGCTCGCGGAGGAGACCGACAAGACGGTGCGGGTGCGCTACGAGGTCACCGGCGACGCGAAGGGCGTGTCCGTCGCGTACACCACCTGGCGGGGCGGTGGCCTCGTGACGCAGAAGGAGAGCCCCCCGGGCCTGCCCTGGCGCAAGGAGCTGGAGACGAACGACTTCGTGAAGGGCGGCCTGCTGGCCGTCACGACCGGAAAGTCCGGCGGTACGGTCTCCTGCTCGGTGACGGTGGACGACCGCCGGCCGTGGACCGCCACGGCGTCCGGCCGGGAGGCCACGGCGACCTGCAGCGGCTTCTGAAGCCGTTTCTGAGGCGGTTCCGCAGCGGTTTCCGAAGAGGCTTACGATCAGGCGCCCGGGACGGGTGTCACGGCAGCATCGCGGTGCCGTCCAGCTCCACCAGTGCCTCCTCGTCCCACAGGCGCACCGCACCGACGACGGCCATCGCCGGGTAGTCCCGCCCGGCCAGCCGCCGCCAGATGCCGCCCAGTTCCCGGGCGTGCGCCCGGTAGGCGGCGACGTCGGTGGTGTAGACGGTGACGCGCGCCAGGTGCTGCGGCCCGCCGCCCGCCGCGCGGAGGGCGGCGAGCAGATTGCCCAGGGCCCGCTCGAACTGCTCCGGCAGCCCGCCCGGCACGATGCGGCCCGCGCCGTCCAGGGCGGTCTGCCCGGCGAGGAAGACGAGCCGGCCCCCGGTGACGGTGACGGCGTGGGAGAAGCCCGCCGGCGGCGAGAGCTCCGGGGGGTTGAGGCGCCGGAGCTCTCCGGGGTCGTGCGACGGCACGCTGCCTTCCCCTCCGGCGGCCTTCCCGTCCGGTGCGTCCGCCCCGCTCACCGGTACAGCTCCTTCGCGATGATCGTGCGCTGGACCTCGCTCGCGCCCTCGTAGATCCGTGGCGCGCGCACCTCCCGGTACAGGTGCTCCAGCAGGTGCCCCCGGCGCAGCGCGCGGGCGCCGTGGAGCTGGACGGCCGCGTCCACGACGTACTGCGCGGTCTCGGTGGCCAGGAGCTTGGCCATCGCCGAGCGGGCCGCGATGCCCGGCTCGCCCGCGTCGTAGGCCGCGGCCGCCGCGTACACCAGCAGGGCCGCGGCCTCCGTACGGGTGGCCATCTCGGCGAGCTGGTGGGAGACGGCCTGCAGGTCCTTCAGGGGGCCGCCGAACGCGCGCCGCTCCCCGGCGTGCGCGACGGCCGCCGCGAGCGCCGCCCGTGCCATGCCGACGGCGAAGGCCCCCACGCTCGGCCGGAACAGGTCGAGCGTGCGCATGGCGACGCGGAACCCGCCGCCCGGCACCCCGAGCACGTCCCCGGCGCCGACCGGCACGCCGTCGAAGGTCAGCGTGCCGATGGGGTGCGGGCTGAGCATGTCCAGGCCGCGCCCGGACAACCCCGCGCTGTCGCCCGGTACGAGGAACGCCGTCACGCCCCGCGAGCCGGGCGCCTGCCCCGTCCGCGCGAAGACGGTGTAGACGTCGGCCTCGGGCGCGTTGGAGATCCACGTCTTCTCGCCCGAGAGGCGCCAGCCGTCCCCGGCGCCGGACGGGTCGGGCTCGGCGCACAGCTCCAGCGCCGCCGCGTCGGACCCGGCCGCGGGCTCGCTCAGCGCGAACGCGGCCACGGCCCGGCCCGCGATCACCTCCGGCATCCAGCGGGCGCGCTGCCGCGCGGTCCCGGACTGCACGACCGGGTACGCGCCGAGCCCCTGCAGGGCCAGCGCGGTCTCGGCCTCCGTGCACTCGCGGGCGAGGGACTCCCGCAGCAGGCACAGGTCCATGGCGCGTACGGCGCCCGCGGCGGGTCCCTCAGGGGGTCCCGCGGCGGATCCTCCGTCCGGGAAGAGCCGGGCCAGCAGGCCGAGTTCGCCGAGGGCGGCGACGAGGGGCCGGTTGACGCGGCCCGGCTCGCCGCCGGCCGCGAGCGGGCGCAGCCGCTCCGCCGCGAGGGTGCGCAGCTCCTCGCACCAGGAGCGCTGCCGTGGGTCGAGGGCGAACGGGGTGGCCATGGGCGGCCCCTTCTGTCTCCGAGTTCCGTCTCCGAGGTCGGTCTGGAGCGCGGTCTATCGCGCTCTGTTGACTGCCGTCACCAAGTCGCTACGCTGACAGCGGATCCGTACAGCTGGCAAGACCCCCGTTCACCTCCATGTCACCGGCGCGAGGGGGCGCACAGCGATGGCAGCGATGGAGCTTCGGCCCTCGGTCCACGACGACACCTTCCCGCGCGACCACCTCCCGCCCGCCGACCAGTGGCCCGACCTGCTCCTCGGCCCGCGGGGCGGCGTCCTCCCCGCCTACCCGGACCGCCTCAACTGCGGTGCCGAGCTGCTCGACGGCACCATCGCCCAGCTGGGACCCGACCGCCCCGCCGTGCACGACGACACCGGCCGCCTGTGGACCTACGGCCGGCTCGCCGCCCACGTCGACCGCATCGCCCACACCCTCACCGACGACCTCGGCGTGGTCCCCGGCAACCGCGTCCTGCTGCGCGGCCCCACCAGCCCCTGGCTCGCCGCCTGCTGGCTCGCCGTGATGAAGGCCGGCGCCGTGGCCGTCACCGTCCTGGCCGCCCAGCGCCCGCACGAACTCACCACGATCTGCGAACTCGCCCGCATACGGCACGCCTTGTGCGACGCCCGCTCGCTCGACGGCCTCGGCACCCTCGCACGGGCCGCCGACCCACTGCGCGTCACCCCGTACGGCGGCGACACCCCGGGCGACCTGCTGCACCTGGCCGCGGACAAACCCTCATCGTATGCGGCGGCGGACACCTCGGCCGACGACGTCGCCCTCATCGCCTTCACCTCCGGCACCACCGGACGCCCCAAGGGCTGCATGCACTTCCACCGCGACGTGCTCGCCATAGCCGACACCTTCTCGGCCCACGTCCTGCGGCCGCGCCCCGACGACGTCTTCGCCGGCAGCCCGCCCCTGGGCTTCACCTTCGGCCTCGGCGGCCTGGTGATCTTCCCCCTGCGGGCGGGGGCGTCCACCCTGCTGACCGACTGGCGCGGTCCCGAACGGCTTCTCGACGACGTCCGGCGCCACCGCGTCTCCGTGCTCTTCACCGCCCCCACCGCGTACCGCTCGATGCTGGAGGCGCTGGAACAGCCCGGCCCGCACGACGTCTCGTCGCTGCGGCGCTGCGTCTCCGCCGGCGAACACCTGCCCGCGGCCCTCTGGCACGCCTGGCGGCAGGCCACCGGACTGCGCGTCATCAACGGCATAGGCGCCACCGAAATGCTGCACATCTTCATCTCCGCCGCCGACGACGCGATCCGCCCCGGCACCACCGGCCTGCCCGTCCCCGGCTACGAGGCGCGCGTCGTCGGCCCCGACGGCCGGACCCTGCCGGACGGCGAACCGGGCCTGCTGGCCGTGCGCGGCCCCACCGGCTGCCGCTACCTCGCCGACGAACGGCAGCGCGCGTACGTGCGCGACGGCTGGAACCTCACCGGGGACACCTACGTGCGCGAGCCCGGCGGCCACTTCCGCTACGTGGCCCGCGCCGACGACATGATCATCTCCGCCGGGTACAACATCGCCGGCCCGGAAGTCGAAGAAGCCCTGCTGCGCCACCCGGACGTGCTGGAAGCGGCCGTCGTCGGCCGCCCGGACGAGCGGCGCGGCGAGATCGTCGTCGCCCACGTGGTGCTCCGGTCCGGGGTGCCGCGCACAGCGGCGACGGCCGCGGCGCTGCGGGAGTTCACCAAAAAGGAGATCGTTCCCTACAAGTGCCCTCGCGAGATCGAGTTCACGGAGGCCCTTCCCCGCACGCCAACCGGCAAGTTGCAGCGCTTCCGGCTGCGTCACGGCGCTTTACAGTTTCCCCGTGACTGACCAGCAACCACTCCATACTCCTCGGTCCCTCATCGTCACTTTCTACGGCGCGTACGGCCGCGGGGGCGCCCGCCATACGGGCGGCCGGCCCGTACCGATCGCGGCCCTGATCCGGTTGCTGGGTGCCGTCGGCGTGGACTCGCCCTCGGTGCGGTCGGCCGTCTCGCGGCTCAAACGGCGCGGTCTGCTCGTCGCGGACCGCACGCCCGACGGGGCCGCGGGCTACGGCCTCTCGGAGGCCGCACGGCAGCTCCTCGACGACGGCGACCGGCGCATCTACGGCCGGGCCTCCACGCGCACGGCCGGCGGCTGGCTGCTGGCGGTCTTCTCCGTCCCCGAGGAGGAGCGGCACAAGCGGCACCTGCTGCGCTCGCGGCTGGCCCGGCTCGGCTTCGGAACCGCGGCCCCCGGCGTGTGGATCGCCCCCGCGCACGTCCACGACGAGACGCGGCACACCCTCGAACGCCTCGGACTGGCCCCCTACGTCGACCTGTTCAGGGGCTCCCACCTCGGCTTCGAACCGACCGCGGAAGCCGTGGGCCGCTGGTGGGACCTCGGCTCGCTGGCCGCGCAGCACCGCGCCTTCCTGGACGCCCACGAGCCGGTGCTGCGGCGCTGGGCGCGGCGGCGGGTGGTGCCGCCGCGCGACGCCTACCGCGACTACCTCCTCGCGCTGGACTCGTGGCGGCACCTGCCGTACGCGGATCCCGGCCTGCCGGCGGGCTTGCTGCCGGCCGACTGGCCCGGGGGACGGGCCGCGCGGGTCTTCGGGGCGCTGCACGCCCGCCTGCGGGATGCGGGGGCGCGCTTCGTGGCGGGGGAGTTGGCTTAAGGCCCAGGGCTCAAGGCCCCGAAGCCCCTATCCCTTTCCGGTCGGCGGCCGCCGGCTCCCCGCCCGGTACGGCGCCGGCCAGGACACCCCCGGTCCCGCGTACCCCTGCTCGGCCGCCGCGTGCAGCGTCCAGTGCGGGTCGTACAAGTGCGGCCGGCCGAGGGCGCACAGGTCGGCCCGGCCCGCCAGGACGAGGGAGTTGACGTCGTCCCAGGAGGAGATGGCGCCGACCGCGATCACGGGCACGCCCGCCTCGTGACGGATGCGGTCGGCGAAGGGCGTCTGGTACGAGCGGCCGAAGGCGGGCCGCTCGTCGGCGACGACCTGGCCGGTGGAGACGTCGATCGCGTCGGCCCCGTGCGCGGCGAAGGCGCGCGCGACGGCGACGGCGTCCTCCGCGGTGGTGCCGCCGTCCGCCCAGTCGGTGGCGGAGATCCGTACGGTCATGGGCCGGTCGGCGGGCCATGCGGCCCGGACGGCGTCGAAGACCTCCAGGGGGTAGCGCAGCCGCCCCTCGAGGCCGCCTCCGTAGGCGTCGTCGCGGCGGTTGGTCAGCGGCGAGAGGAAGCCGGACAGGAGGTAGCCGTGGGCGCAGTGGAGTTCGAGCAGGTCGAACCCGGCGCGGCCGGCCGCCTCCGCGGACCGTACGAACCGGTCCCGTATCGCGGCCATTTCGGCGACCGTCAGGGCGTGCGGGGTCTGGTTGACGCCGGGCCGGTAGGGCAGCGCCGACGGGGCTACCAGCGGCCAGTTCCCCTCCGGGAGGGGCTCGTCGATGCCCTCCCACATGCGGCGGGTGGAGCCCTTGCGGCCCGCGTGCCCGAGCTGCAGTCCGATCGCCGTGCCGGGCGCCTGGTCGTGGACGAAGCCGGTGATGCGGCGCCACGCCCGCTCGTGCTCGGGGGTGTACATCCCCGAGCAGCCGGGCGTGATCCGGCCCTGCGCGCTCACGCAGACCATCTCGGCCATGACGAGCCCGGCCCCGCCGAGGGCGCGGGCGCCGAGGTGGACGAGGTGGAAGTCGCCGGGGGTGCCGTCGGTCGCGGAGTACATGTCCATGGGGGAGACGACGACCCGGTTGCGCAGGGTCAGGCCGCGCAGCCGGAAGGGGGTGAACATGGGGGGCGTGCCGGGCGGGACGCCGGCCTCGTCCTCCACGGAGGCGACGAAGTCCGCGTCGCGCAGGCGCAGGTTGGCGTGGGTGACGCGGCGGCTGCGCGTGAGGAGGTTGAAGGCGAACCGGCGCGGCGGCTGGTCCACGTGCACGGCGAGGTCCTCGAACCACTCCAGGCTGGCGCGGGCGGCGCGCTGGGTGGAGGCGACGGCCGGGCGCCGCTCGGCCTCGTACGCGGCGAGCGCCGCGGGGACGTCCGGGTGCCGCTCCAGGGCCCGGGCGAGGGCGAGGGCGTCCTCGACGGCGAGCTTGGTGCCCGAGCCGATGGAGAAGTGGGCGGTGTGGGCGGCGTCGCCGAGGAGGACCGTACGGCCGTGGTGCCAGCGCTCGTTGACGACCGTGCGGAAGGCGGTCCAGGCGGAGTTGTTGGAGCGCAGGGGGCGGCCGCCGAGGGCGTCGGCGAAGTGCTTGCCGCACGCGGCGAGCGTGCCGTCCTCGTCGCAGCGGTCGAGGCCGGCGCGGCGCCAGACGTCCTCGCGCATCTCGACGACGACGGTGCTGGCGTCGCTTCGGTACGGGTAGCCGTGGAGCTGCATCAGGCCGTGCTCGGTCTCGGCGATCTCGAAGCGGAAGGCGTCGAAGGCGAAGTCGGCGGAGAGCCAGATGTAGCGGCAGCGGTGGGTGGTGAGCGTGGGCCGGAAGTGCTCGGAGTGTGTTTCGCGCGTGCGGCTGTGGACGCCGTCGGCGGCGATGACCAGGTCGTGGGTGCGGGCGAGCGCTGCCGCGGGCGGCGCCTCGGTGCGGAAGCGGAGCCGGACGCCGAGCCCGTGGCAGCGCTCGTGGAGGATCTCCAGGAGCCGGCGGCGGCCGAGGGCGGCGAAGCCGTGACCCCCGGAGCGCAGGGCGGTGCCGCGGTGGACGACGTCGATGTCGTCCCAGCGGACGAACTCGCGGCGCAGGGCGGCGTAGACCTCCGGGTCGGCGCTCTCGATGCCGCCGAGGGTCTCGTCGGACAGGACGACGCCGAAGCCGAAGGTGTCGTCGGGGGCGTTGCGCTCCCACAGGGTGACCTCGCGCTGCGGGGCGAGCCGTTTCAGCAGGGCGGCGGCGTAGAGGCCGCCGGGGCCGCCGCCGATGACGGCGACCCTCCCGGCGGGTGTCACTGCCCCTGCCACTTCGGCGGCCGCTTCTCGGTGAAGGCGGCGTGGAACTCGGCGTAGTCGGCGCTGTTCATCAGCAGGGCCTGGGTGGCGGCGTCGAGTTCGACGGCGGCCGCGAGCGGCATGTCGAGCTCGGCGGTGAGCAGGGCCTTGGTCTGGGCGTGGGCGAGGGCGGGCCCGTCGGCGAGGCGGCGGGCGAGGGCCTGCGCCTCGGGCCCGGCCTGCCCCTCCCCGGCCATCAGGCTGACGAGTCCGATGCGTTCGGCCTCGGCGGCGCGCACGGTGTCGCCGAGCATGAGCAGCCGCGTGGCGTGTCCGAGGCCGACGACGCGGGGGAGTAGGTAGGCGGCGCCCATGTCGCCGCCGGAGAGGCCGACCCGGGTGAAGAGGAAGGCGAAGCGGGCGGTCGGGTCGGCGACGCGGAAGTCGGCGGCGAGCGCGAGGACGGCCCCGGCGCCCGCGGCGACCCCGTGCACGGCGGCGACGACCGGGAAGGGGCACTCGCGCAGGGCCCGTACGGTCTGCCCGGTCATCCGGTTGAAGTCCAGGAGCTGAGCGGTGTCCATGGCCAGCGTCGCGCCGATGATCTCGTCGACGTCGCCGCCGGAGCAGAAGCCGCGGCCTTCGCCGCCGAGCACGAGGGCGCGCACGGAGCCGTCGCGGGCCAGCTCGGGCAGGAGGTCGCGCAGGTCGGCGTAGGCGCCGAAGGTGAGGGCGTTGAGCTTGTCGGGGCGGGCGAGGGTGACGGTCGCGACGCCCGCGTCGAGGGTCAGGCGCAGGTGCCGCCACTCCTCGGTACGGGACGCGGAGCCGGTGAACGGACTCATGGAGCGCGGCCTCCTTCAGCCGGGGGGCTGGTGCGTGCCTGCGCTGTGAAGTTATCACCGCTATGTGACTGTCGTCACGAGTACGCGATAAGGATCCGGGGTCGCGGGAAAACGCCCGCCGCCGCGGCGGGTTGCCGCGGCGGCGGGGGAACGGTCCGGTTCGGCGTGCGGCGTGCGGGGCGTCAGCCCGCCAGCGTCGCCACCAGCACCGCCTTGATCGTGTGCATCCGGTTCTCGGCCTGGTCGAAGACGACGGAGTGCGGCGACTCGAAGACCTCGTCGGTCACCTCCAGGGAGGTCAGTCCGTGCCGCTCGTGGATCTCGCGGGCGACCGTCGTCCCGAGGTCGTGGAAGGCGGGCAGGCAGTGCAGGAACTTCACCGCCGGGTTGCCCGTCGCGCGCAGCACGTCCATGGTGACGGCGTACGGCGCGAGCAGGGCGATGCGGGCGTCCCACACCTCCTTGGGCTCGCCCATCGACACCCACACATCGGTGGCGACGAAGTCCGCGCCCTTGACGCCCTCGGCGACGTCCGGAGTGAGGGTGATCCGCGCCCCGCTCGTCTCGGCGAGCCGCCGCGCCGCCGCGATGACCTCCGCGCCGGGCCACAGCTCCTCCGGGGCGACGATGCGCACGTCCATGCCGAGGAGCGCGCCGGTGATCAGGTAGGAGTTGCCCATGTTGTAGCGGGCGTCGCCGAGGTAGGCGAAGGCGACGTGCTCCAGGGGCTTGGCGGTGTGCTCGGACATGGTCAGGACGTCGGCCAGCATCTGGGTGGGGTGCCACTCGTCCGTCAGGCCGTTGTAGACGGGCACCCCGGCGTGCGCGGCCAGCTCCTCCACGACGTCCTGGCCGTGGCCCCGGTACTCGATGGCGTCGAACATCCGGCCGAGCACGCGCGCGGTGTCCTTGACCGACTCCTTGTGCCCGATCTGGGAGCCCGCCGGGTCGAGGTAGGTCGTACGGGCCCCCTGGTCGCCCGCCGCGACCTCGAAGGCGCAGCGGGTCCGCGTCGAGGTCTTCTCGAAGATCAGGGCGATGTGCAGCCCCAGCAGCCGCTGCTCCTCGACACCGGTCTGCCGGGCGGCCTTGAGTTCGGCCGCGAGCTCGACGAGGCCGTGGAACTCCTCGGCGGTGAAGTCCGTCTCCTTGAGGAAGTGACGGCCCTTGAGGTCTGTCGTCATGGGGATGGACTCCTAGCTGGCTGGCGGGGCTCACGACTGCGGAAAAATGGAATTCTATACATGCCCCCGCATTGCTATGCAATCATGTGTGCGAAGGGCCACTCGGGGCGGGGGCCGGAGCGGAGACGGGACCCACGGCCGGTGTCGTCAGCGGCGCAGGGGCCGCACCCACCGCGTCCCGCTCGATCGGACAGCTCATGCAGCGCGGCCCGCCCCGCCCCCGGCCCAGCTCGCTGCCCGGGATGGTGATCACTTCGATGCCGTTCTTGCGCAGGTGGGTGTTGGTCGTCACGTTCCGCTCGTAGGCCACCACCACGCCCGGCTCGATGGCCAGCACGTTACAGCCGTCGTCCCACTGCTCCCGCTCCGCCGCGTGCACGTCCTGCGTCGCGGTGAGCACCCGCACCGCGTCCAGGCCGAGGGCCGCGGCGATCGCCCGGTGCATGTGCTCCGGCGGGTGGTCGGTGACCTTCAGCTCGCGCTCGCCGGCACCCGGCTCGATCGTGTACGAGCGGAGCATCCCGAGCCCGGCGTACTGCGTGAACGTGTCCCCGTCCACCATCGTCATCACCGTGTCCAGGTGCATGAAGGCGCGCCGCTTGGGCATGTCCAGCGCCACGATCGTGCGGGCCGAGCCGGCCGCGAAGAGCCGGTGGGCGAGCATCTCCACCGCCTGCGGCGTGGTCCGCTCGCTCATCCCGATCAGCACGGCGCCCTCGCCGATGACGAGCACGTCGCCGCCCTCGATCGTGGACGGATAGGCGGCCTGGCCCTCGGACCAGACGTGGAAGCCGCCGTCCGAGAAGAGCGGGTGGTAGCGGTAGAGGGCCTCGTAGTGGACCGTCTCGTGCCAACGCGCGGGCCAGCGCATCGCGTTGACGCACACCCCGTCGTAGACCCAGGCGGAGGTGTCCCGGGTGAACAGGTGGTTGGGCAGCGGGTTGATCAGGAAGTCGTCCAGCTCCATGGCGTGGAAGCGCACGGAGACCGGCTCGCTCCAGCGCTCCAGGAACTCGCGCTTGGTCATCCCGCCGACCAGCCACTCGCCCAGCTCACCGGCCGGCAGCCGCTCGAACGCGGCCCGCAGGTGGCCGGTGGCCAGCGGCCCGTACTCCTTCTCGTCGAAGACCCGGTCCAGCACCAGCGCCCGGGCCTCCGGCACCGTCAGGCTCTCCTCCAGCAGGTCCTGGAAGAAGTGCACCTCGACCCCGCGCTCGCGCAGCACGTCCGCGAACCCGTCGTGCTCCGCGCGGGCCCGCCGCACCCACAGCACGTCGTCGAAGAGGAGAGCGTCCTTGTTGGAGGGCGTGAGCCGCTTCAGCTCCAGGCCGGGGCGGTGCAGTATGACGCGGCGCAGCCGCCCGGCCTCGGAATCGACATGGAATCCCATCCCCCCATCCTGTCCCGGATCACGCGTGATGACCCGGTTCACCACGGCGAAACGTCCACGGGCGGCCCGCCGTGGCCCGGGCGGGAGGGTGAGGTGCGAGGCCGGGCTCAGATGTCGCGGAAGATCTCGATCTGGGCGCCGATCGTGTTGAGGCGCTCCGCCAGGTCCTCGTAACCGCGGTTGATGACGTACACGTTGCGCAGGACCGACGTGCCCTCGGCGGCCATCATGGCGAGCAGGACGACCACGGCCGGGCGCAGGGCCGGCGGGCACATCATCTCCGCGGAGCGCCAGCGCGTGGGGCCCTCGACCAGGACGCGGTGCGGGTCGAGGAGCTTGACGTCCGCGCCGAGGCGGTTGAGGTCGGTGAGGTAGATGGCCCGGTTGTCGTAGACCCAGTCGTGGATGAGGGTCTGGCCCTGGGCGGCCGCGGCGATGGCCGCGAAGAAGGGCACGTTGTCGATGTTGAGGCCCGGGAACGGCATCGGGTGGATCTTGTCGATCGGGGCCCGGAGCTTGGACGGACGCACGGTCAGGTCCAGCAGACGCGTGCGGCCGTTGTTCGCCGGGTACTCCGGGCTGCGCTCGTGGTCCAGGCCCATCTCCTCCAGGACCGCCAGCTCGATCTCCAGGAACTCCACCGGCACGCGCCGGATGGTCAGTTCGGACTCGGTGACGACGGCGGCCGCCAGCAGGCTCATGGCCTCGACCGGGTCCTCGGACGGGGCGTAGTCCACGTCGCGGTCGATGGTGGCCACGCCGTGGACGGTGAGGGTGGTCGTGCCGATGCCCTCGACGCGCACGCCGAGCTCCTCCAGGAAGAAGCACAGGTCCTGGACCATGTAGTTCGAACTGGCGTTCCGGATGACGGTGACGCCGTCGTGCCGGGCGGCCGCGAGGAGGGCGTTCTCGGTGACGGTGTCCCCGCGCTCGGTCAGCACAATCGCCCGGGTGGGTGCGACCGAACGGTCGACCTGCGCGTGGTAGGTGCCGTCGGTCGCGGTGACCTCCAGGCCGAAGTGGCGCAGGGCCGTCATGTGTGGCTGCACGGTGCGGGTGCCGAGGTCGCAGCCGCCCGCGTACGGAATCTTGAAGTGGTCCATGCGGTGCAGCAGCGGGCCCAGGAACATGATGACGCTGCGCGTGCGGCGGGCGGCCTCGGTGTCCATCGCGGCCAGGTTGAGCTCCGCGGGCGGCACGATCTCCAGGTCGTTGCCGTCATTGATCCAGCGGGTGCGGACGCCGATGCTGCCCAGCACCTCCAGGATCCGGTAGACCTCCTCGATCCGGGCGACCCTGCGCAGGGTCGTGCGGCCCGCGTTGAGCAGGGTCGCGCAGAGCAGTGCGACACACGCGTTCTTGCTGGTCTTGACGTCGATGGCGCCGGAGAGCCGGCGGCCGCCGACCACCCTGAGGTGCATGGGCCCCGCGTAACCGAGGGAGACGATTTCGCTGTCCAGCGCCTCACCGATCCTGGCGATCATATCAAGGCTGATGTTCTGATTGCCTCGCTCAATGCGGTTCACGGCGCTCTGGCTGGTGCCGAGGGCCTCCGCGAGCTGCGACTGGGTCCAGCCTCGGTGCTGACGGGCATCGCGGATCAGCTTGCCGATACGGGCGAGGTATGCGTCTGTCATGCCGTAGACGTTATCTCACATATGAGATTTCATCCGCATGGCGGTTCTGGCCATTGGTTGTTCTATTACGATGCGTATAACTCGAAGGCGCCACGACGGCGCCTCGCGGGTGACACGGAGGTGTCATGACTGCGATCCCCCGCCCGCCGAGCGGCGTTCGCGCGCCCCTCGTCGTGGCGTCCGCCCATCTGCTGGCCTGCGCCGCCTTCCTGACGGTCTTTCTCGTCCGCCGTGACGGCCTGCCCGACCCCGTCGCCACGCACTTCTCCGGTTCCGGGGGCGCCGACGGGTTCACCGCGCTCGGCTCCTTCCCCTACCAGGCCCTCGCGCTGCTGCTCGTGCCCGCGCTGATCTCCGGCGCGCTCGTGCACGCGACGCGCGGCGCACGGGTGCTCGTCGCCCTCGGCTGCGGCGTCGCGGGCCTGCTCGGCGCCGTCATGGTCTCCGTCGTCCTCGGCAACGCCCGCGCGGATTCGGCCGATCGGGCGCATCTGGGCTTGGCGACGCTCGGCATAGCCGTGGCCGTCGCCGCCGTTGCGGCAGGTCTCGGCGTCCTGGCCGCGGGCCGGAGCGCCCCGCCGGCGCCGGCGACAGCAGCGGCGGCGGGGACGACCCCCGGCGCCGTGCCCCGCCTCGACCTCCGCGAGGGCGAGAGCGCGACTTGGACGCGAGCCGCGGGCTCGCGCCCCATGCTCGTCGGCGGAGGGAGCCTCCTGGCGGCCGGCGCCGTCCTCGTCCCGTTCGCCGGCTGGGGCGCCGGCATCGGCCTGATGGTCGGCGGAGGCGTGCTGTGCGCCTGCGCGGGCGCCCGCGTCACCGTCGACCGGCACGGTCTCACCGTCAACCTGCCGGGCCTGCCCCGCCCCCGGGTCCGCATCCCCCTCGACCGGATCGAGGAGGCCGAACGCCGCGACGTCGACCCGCTGCGCGACCTCGGCGGCTGGGGCTACCGCGCCGTCCCCGGCCGCAGCGGCTTCGCCCTGCGCTCCGGCGAAGCCGTGGTGCTCCGCCTGACGACCGGCAGCGAATTCCTCGTCACGGTCGACGACGCCGCCACCGCCGCCGCGCTCCTCAACGCCCTGGCCGGCCGCGCCCGCACGGCGAACGGCGGGGGCTGACGTGCTCTTCCGCCTCGACCACGCCTCCCCGGTCCCCCTCGGTGACCAGATCGCGGCCGCCGTGCGCGGCGCCGTCGCCGACGCCGCCGTACACCCCGGCGAACGCCTCCCGGCCGCCCGCGCCCTCGCCGATTCCCTCGGCGTCAACGTCCACACCGTCCTGCGCGGCTACCAGCAACTGCGCGAGGAGGGCCTCATCGAACTCCGGCGGGGCCGCGGCGCCATCGTCACGGCCGACCCGTCCGCCCCGGGCCGCGCCCGCCTGACCGACGGCGTCCGCGCCCTCATCACCGAAGCGCGCTCACTGGGCCTGTCGGACGACGAGGTGATGGACCTGGTACGGACGGGGCTGGCGTGACGCACCTCGGCCGGCGGCTCAGAACTCCGAGGTGTCCAGGTCGAGGTCGAACGGCTCGGGAAGACGGACGGGCAAGCCGAAGGGGAGGGGGCCGTCCGTGCGCGTGTAGCCCAGTCGGCCGGGCTCGCTGAAGAGCGTGCAGGAGTGCTCCTGACAGTCCACGAGCAGGTAGAGCGGGGCGCGGTACTCGGCGTAGCGGCGGCGTTTCGCGACCGCACCTGTCGCCCCTCCGGGCACGGAGGTGACCTCGACGACGAGGAGGGTCTGGCCGGGCAGGAGTGCTCCGGCGCCTGTCGCCGACTCCGTGGGCACGACGGCCAGGTCCGGGACGTACCAGTTGAGGCTTCCGGGAAAGTCCAGATCGCCGGAGCCTTGGGTGCCACCCAGCCTGTCCAGGACAGGGGCGAGCTGGTTACGGATGCTTCCCGCTGTGGTGACGTCGCTCCACGGTCGGGACAGAGGGACGATCACTCCCTCAATGAGCTGCACTTGATCATTTTCGAAGCGCTGAAGCGCGTATTTGAGTGCGGCTTCAGGATCCGCGACCGCGTAGGTACGGGCTTGAGTGCTCATCGGTCCTTCTTCGGTGAACGGTGCGGCGGCGTGATGACCGCATCGGTTTACAGCAATCCGCGCCGCAACAGCTGCGTTCGAACATCTCCCACCCGTATGGGTGAACCAGACCCGCCCGTGGCAGTCGATCCACCCCCTGCCATGATCGAACCGCAGCGGCGGCCGGGGGTGCCGCCGCGCGGGGAGGTCGCCTCATGGGTGCACTGGTCAGTTCTTTCGCCGACGACGCCGCGCGGGCCCGGATACTCGGTGCCTACGACAAGGCCATGGCCTTCTGGCCGGAGCCGCGGGGGCAGCAGGACGTCGCGACGTCCTTCGGGAGCACCCGGGTCCACACCTACGGCGGCGGTCCCGGCACCCCGGTCGTCCTGCTGCACGGGCAGAACGCGACACCCGCCGAATGGGCGTCGAACGTGGCCGTGCTCGGCGAGGGCCGCCCCGTGCTGGCCGTCGACCGGGTGGGGGAGCCGGGCTACAGCACCCAGACGGCCCCCGTCCGCACCGCCGACGACACCGCGAACTGGCTCGAAGAGGTCCTTGCGGGCCTCGGGCTGGAGCGGGCGCACCTGGTCGGTCACTCGTACGGCGGCTGGGTGGCGCTCAATCACGCGGCCCGCAAGCCCGCCCGCGTCGTCTCGGTGGCCGCCTACGAGCCGCCCCGCGCCCTGGCGGCCCTGAAGCCGGGCTTCCTGCTCGGCGCCGTGGCCGCCATGCTCAGCGGCTCCGAGAAGTTCCAGCAGCGCTGGTTCAGCGGGCTCATCGGCGACACGGGGGCGGCCCCCGAGGAGGCCGACGCGCAGCTGCAGCTGTCGCTGGAGGCCATGCGCGGCTTCCGCGTACGCCTGCTCCCGCCGCCGCGCATGACCGACGAGGAACTGCGCTCGGTGACCGCCCCCGTGCTGATCATGCTCGGCGGGGCGGACCGGGCCATGGACTCGCAGCGTGCCCGGGAGCGGGCACGGCGGCTGATCTCCAACGTGCGGGCGGAGATCGTGCCCGGTGCCGGGCACGGCATGCCGGTGAAGGCGCTGAACAGCCGTGTGCCGGAGTTCTGGCGCGAGGTGGAGGCCGCGGCGCCGGCCGGGCAGGCCTGACGGGGCCGGGTAGGCCTGCCCGGGGCCGGACGTGCCCGGCGGGGGCGGGCCCGCCGGACCGGACGGGCCCCTGCCGCGGAGAGCGCGGGCCCGCCAGGACATGACCGTTCCCCGGCGATGTATTAGAGTTATCTCGACATCGAGATATCTGCCGAGAGGCGTACCGCTGTCGCGCCAGTAAGGCATGCCTAACTAAGGCACACCTTATCGGATCGGCGGGACCGTGGGGCGGCAGGATGGCCGCAGTACGCGAATTCATGCATGAAGGAGACTGTCGTGTCGGCGAACAGCTTCGACGCCCGCAGCACGCTGCAGGTGGGCGACGAGTCGTACGAGATCTTCCGGCTGGACAAGGTCGAGGGCTCCGCACGCCTTCCCTACAGCCTGAAGGTGCTGCTGGAGAACCTGCTCCGCACGGAGGACGGCGCGAACATCACCGCCGACCACATCCGTGCGCTGGGCAGCTGGGACTCCCAGGCCCAGCCCAGCCAGGAGATCCAGTTCACGCCGGCCCGCGTGATCATGCAGGACTTCACCGGCGTCCCCTGCGTCGTCGACCTCGCCACCATGCGTGAGGCCGTCAAGGAGCTCGGCGGCGACCCGGCGAAGGTCAACCCGCTCTCCCCGGCCGAGCTGGTCATCGACCACTCCGTCATCGCCGACAAGTTCGGCACGAAGGAAGCCTTCGGCCAGAACGTCGAGCTGGAGTACGGCCGCAACAAGGAGCGCTACCAGTTCCTGCGCTGGGGCCAGACCGCCTTCGACGACTTCAAGGTCGTCCCCCCGGGCACCGGCATCGTCCACCAGGTGAACATCGAGCACCTGGCCCGCACCGTCATGGTCCGAGGCGGCCAGGCGTACCCCGACACCCTCGTCGGCACCGACTCGCACACCACGATGGTCAACGGCCTCGGCGTGCTGGGCTGGGGCGTCGGCGGCATCGAGGCCGAGGCCGCGATGCTCGGCCAGCCGGTCTCCATGCTCATCCCGCGCGTCGTCGGCTTCAAGCTGACCGGCGAGCTTCCGGCCGGCACCACCGCGACCGACCTGGTCCTCACGATCACCGAGATGCTGCGCAAGCACGGTGTCGTCGGCAAGTTCGTCGAGTTCTACGGCGAGGGCGTCGCCGCCACCTCGCTGGCCAACCGCGCCACCATCGGCAACATGTCGCCGGAGTTCGGCTCCACCGCCGCGATCTTCCCGATCGACGGCGAGACGCTGAACTACCTCAAGCTCACCGGCCGCTCCGAGCAGCAGGTCGCGCTCGTCGAGGCGTACGCCAAGGAGCAGGGCCTGTGGCTCGACCCGGCCGCCGAGCCGGACTTCTCCGAGAAGCTGGAGCTCGACCTCTCCACGGTCGTCCCGTCGATCGCCGGCCCGAAGCGCCCGCAGGACCGCATCGTCCTCGCCGAGGCCAAGGCCCAGTTCGAGCGTGACGTCCTCAACTACGTCTCCACCGCCGACGAGGCGGGCGAGGAGTCCTTCCCGGCCTCCGACGCCCCGGCCGAGACCAACGGCGTGCCGAGCAACCCGGTCACCGTCACCGCCCCCGACGGCTCGACCTACGAGATCGACCACGGCGCCGTCACCGTCGCCGCGATCACCTCCTGCACCAACACCTCGAACCCGTACGTGATGGTGGCCGCGGCCCTCGTCGCGAAGAAGGCGGTCGAGAAGGGCCTGACCCGCAAGCCGTGGGTCAAGACCACCCTCGCCCCGGGCTCGAAGGTCGTCACCGACTACTTCGACAAGGCGGGCCTGACCCCCTACCTCGACAAGGTCGGCTTCAACCTCGTCGGCTACGGCTGCACCACCTGCATCGGCAACTCCGGCCCGCTGCCGGAGGAGGTCTCCAAGGCCGTCAACGACCACGACCTCGCGGTCACGTCCGTCCTGTCGGGCAACCGCAACTTCGAGGGTCGCATCAACCCCGACGTCAAGATGAACTACCTGGCCTCCCCGCCGCTGGTCGTCGCGTACGCCATCGCGGGCTCCATGAAGGTGGACATCACCAAGGACGTCCTGGGTACGGACACCGAGGGCAACCCGGTCTACCTCAAGGACATCTGGCCGTCCGAGGCCGAGGTCAACGACGTCGTGGCGAACGCCATCGGCGAGGACATGTTCAACAAGTCCTACCAGGACGTCTTCGCGGGCGACGCCCAGTGGCAGGCGCTGCCGATCCCGACCGGCAACACCTTCGAGTGGGACGCCGAGTCCACCTACGTCCGCAAGCCCCCGTACTTCGAGGGCATGACGATGGAGACCACCCCGGTCACCGACATCGAGGGCGCCCGCGTCCTCGCCAAGCTCGGCGACTCGGTCACCACCGACCACATCTCCCCGGCCGGTGCCATCAAGGCCGACACCCCGGCCGGCAAGTACCTCACCGAGCACGGTGTGGAGCGTCGTGACTTCAACAGCTACGGCTCGCGCCGCGGCAACCACGAGGTCATGATCCGCGGTACGTTCGCCAACATCCGCCTGCGCAACCAGATCGCGCCGGGCACCGAGGGCGGCTTCACCCGCGACTTCACCCAGGCGGACGCGCCGGTGTCGTTCATCTACGACGCCTCGCAGAACTACCAGGCCGCCGGCATCCCGCTGGTCATCCTGGGCGGCAAGGAGTACGGCTCCGGCTCGTCCCGCGACTGGGCGGCCAAGGGCACGGCCCTCCTCGGCGTCAAGGCCGTCATCACCGAGTCGTACGAGCGCATCCACCGCTCGAACCTCATCGGCATGGGCGTCCTGCCGCTGCAGTTCCCGGCCGGCCAGTCGGCCGACTCGCTCGGCCTGACCGGCGAGGAGACCTTCTCCATCGCGGGCATCACGGAGCTGAACGAGGGCACCACCCCGAGCACGGTCAAGGTCACCACCGACACCGGTGTCGAGTTCGACGCGGTCGTCCGCATCGACACCCCCGGTGAGGCGGACTACTACCGCAACGGCGGCATCATGCAGTACGTGCTCCGGAGCCTGATCCGCAAGTAAGCGGTTCCGGCAGGCGAGTTGTGAGGGCCGCACCCCGTTACGGGGTGCGGCCCTCGCGCGTGTCCGGGCGCCGGTGCGCCCGGGGCGTATGAGCGGCCGCCCGAGCCGGGTGGCCCGGCTCACCACCCCTGACCCGGTACGCGCGTTCGCCCCTGCACCCTCGCGGGGCAAATCCCAACACGACCGGGTGATCAGAGGATTGGCGAAGTGTCGGACATTCCGCTCCTGGTTAGGCTCCGGCGGGGATCGACGCCGGGACGATGTCGTCCCCTAGGGAGGGAACAACCATGGAATCCGCCGTCACTTTCGGGGAGCTCGAACGCCTCTCGGGCGAGGAGCTCCCTCCGCGACTCGTCCTCTCGAGCGTGCTGCCGGCGGGCACCGACCAGCCGGTCTACCCGGCGATGGTGAAGACCGACCACGGCACCACGGTCGCCTACGCCTGCCAGTACCGGCAGAACGCGGGAAGTCCTCCGCTCCTCGTCTTCCTGGGACTCGCCTCCCAGAACCCCGGCTACACGACGACGTGCATTCCCGCGGCCATCTCCACCCATTGAGCACTGATCCGCAATCCGTAATCAGAGAAGGGGAATGGAATGGACAACGCCATCAGCTTCGAGGAACTCGACGGCGTCGCGGGTGAGCTGCTGCCCGAGCGTACGGTCATGGGCATCGTGGCCGCCCCGCTCGCCTACGGCCCCGCCGGGGACGGCGACGGCGGTGCGGGCGCCGGAGCCGGCAGCTCCAGCAGCAGCTCCGCGACGTCCTCGGGCGGCGGGGTCTACGCTCCGCCGGCCTCCGACCACGGCACCACCATGCTGTCCGCCTGCCAGTCCGTGGACCGGCAGCAGCCCGCCGGCCTGCTGAGCTCGCTCAGCCTGCACTCGCAGAACCCGGCGACCGGCCTCCACTGCGTCCCGGCGGCCGTCTCCAGCCACTGATCGCCTAGCGGTCCGCCGTGAGCACCGGGGAAGGAGCGGACACGTCCGCTCCTTCCCCGGACTCCTTCTCGGCCCGCATCCCCCGACCCGACCCCGCCCCCTTACGGAGAGCGCTCATGACACCGCCCGCGCTGGTGGCCGGTACGGAACTGGTCGGCGAGTTCGAGGACTCCGGCTACCGCGAGCCGCCGCACCTGGTCTGCCGGCCCGACGGGCAGATCGTCCGGCTGCCCCCTCTGCTGTACCAGGTCGCGCGGGCGCTGGACGGCCGTCCCGTGGCGCGGGTGGCCGAGGAGATCAGCCGGGAGACGGGCCGGACGTTCACCGAGGAACACGTCGTCTTCGTCATCGACAAGAAGCTCGCCCCGCTGGGCCTCACGACGTACAGCGACGGCTCGCCGCCTCCGGCCGTGCACAAGAGCGACCCCTTCCTCGCCTTCCGGTTCCGGCTGGCGGTGCTGCCCGAGCGCGCCACCTGGTTCCTGGCCGGCCTGTTCGCGTGGCTGTTCCGGCCGCTGCTCGTGCTGCTCGCCCTGGGCGCCTTCGCCTTCGGCGAAGTCTGGCTGTGGCTGACCCAGGACACCGGCGCCGCGCTGCGGTCCGTGCTCGCCTCCCCGGCCGACGTCCTCCTCGTCGTCCTCCTGGCCGTCGCCTCCTGCGTGTTCCACGAGATGGGCCACGGCGCCGCCTGCCGCTACGGCGGCGTCCGGCCCGGCGCGATGGGCTGCGGCATCTACCTGGTGTGGCCCGCCTTCTACACCGACATCACCAGCTCCTACCGGCTCGGCCGGGCCGGGCGCATCCGTGCGGACCTGGGTGGCGTCTACTTCAACGCGCTGTTCGTGCTGGGCCTGCTGGCCTGGTACGAGGCGACCGGCAGCCCGCTGCTGCTGGTGGCGATCTTCTCCGTCCACGTGGAGATGGTCCAGCAGCTCCTTCCCACCCTGCGCTTCGACGGCTACTACATCGTGGCCGACCTGGTCGGCATCCCCGACCTGTTCAAGTACATCGCGCCGATCCTGAAGCGGGTCGTCCTGCGCCGCCCGGAGGACGAGCGCCTGAAGGCGCTGAAGCGTTGGCCGCAGATCGTGGTCGCCGCCTGGGTCCTCTTCCTCATCCCCGCGCTGACCCTGCAGCTCGGCATGGTGCTCGCCAACATGCCCCAGCTGCTGCGGACGGACTGGCGGACGATCACGTCGCTGGCCGAGCACGCGGGCGCCGACGGCTATCCGGTCCTGGGCACGGTCGCGGCCTGCCTGCAGGTCGTCCTGCTCACGCTGCCCGTGGCGGGCCTGACGCTGGCGCTGTGGCGGCCCGTGCGCTCGCTCTTCCGGCTCGCCCTCAAGGCGGCGGGCCCGGACGACGGGCGGCGAGCGCGTACCACGTGAACCCGCCTCGCCCTGCCCGAGTGATGGTGCCCGCCGGCCTCGCCGGGCGGGCACCGTCAGCTGCGGGACGCCGGGGTCAGCCCAGCAGCTCGCGGGAGGCCAGGGCGGTGCCTTCGACCCGGGCGCGGATCTTGGCGAAGGCGGTGTCGCGGGAGGTGGAGGTGTCGTCGGCGAAGGGGGAGAAGCCGCAGTCGTCGCAGGTGCCCAGGCGGTCGGCGGGCAGATGGCGGGCGGCGGCCAGGACCCGGTCGCGGACCTGCTCGGGAGTCTCGACGCGGGGGTCGATCGGGTCGGTCACCCCGACGAACACGCGGGCGTGGCCGGGAAGATGGCCGGCGAGGACGGCGAGCACCTTGTCGGGGTCCGGCTCACCGGCCAGCTGGACGTAGAACACCCCGGCCTCGAGCCGCAGCAGCCCGGGCAGAAGAGCGGCGTAGTCCACGTCGAGACTGTGCGTGGAGTCCTGGTCGCCACCCGGGCAGGTGTGCACGCCGATCCCGGCCCGGTCGGCCGCGGAGAAACGTTCCAGGACACGGTTGTTGATCGCGACGAACTGTTCCAGCAGGCCCCCCGAAGGGTCCAGCTTCAGCGACAGGCGGGCCTCGGTGAAGTCGAGCTGGACGACATGGGCCCCGGCCTCCAGACAGCCGCGGATGTCGGCCTCCGCCTCGGCGGCGAGATCGTCGAGGAAGGCTTCGCGGGGATACCCGTCGACAGCGGTCGGCGGATAGAGCAGGCTGAGCGCCGAAGGGGCGATGACGGCCTGCTTGACGGGGACGGTCGCGTGCCGGAGGGCGGAGCGCAGATAGCGCTCGGCGTGCACGGCGTAGCGCAGGGGCCCCGCCGTCAGCCGGGGCAGCTGCCGCGAGTGCCCGTCGGCGAAGGGGATGACCACGCCGTCGGGCGCCAGCCGGTCCGAACCGGCCAGGGGGTACGTGGCGAAGCTGGGCTTGGCCTGTTCGCCGTCGGTGACGACGGGCGAACCGGTGTCCTCAAAACGACGGATGGTGTCGCGGACCGCGGCGTCCTGGGCGGTGGCGAGCTCGTCGTCCCCGATCCGGCCGGCGGCGTGGTCCGCCATGGCAGCGAGCAGCTCGGCGGGGCGGGGGATGCTGCCGATGGGTTCGGTGGGGATCGCCGGGGGAGTGGGGGGAGCCAGGGGAGTTACGGGAGTTGTCGGGTTGTGGGTCATGGCCGGATCTCCAGCTGTGCCTGGCCGCTGCTTCCCTCGAGCCCGGAGGAGAGGCACTCGGTGGGGAGCCCCACGGACGCCGCCACGACGGTCCGCTGCGCCTGCTGCCCCTCCCCGCGCCCTTCGACGACCCGGCCCGTCAGCCTGAGGACTTGGCCGTTGGTGACGCGGTACGTGCCGCCGCCGTCGTAGGCGATCAGCGACTGCTGTCCGTCGGCGTAGCGGACGACCTCCGTGATGCGGGCGGAGCTGCCCAGTGTGAGGCAGGAGGCCGACGGCGACACCCCGTCGAGCGACCCGGTGGCCGGCACGTTGCGGCCCGGTGCGACGTTGCACGTGTAGTGGGCTTCCACGGAGACGCGCGTCTCGCGTGAGACGAGCGTCAGAGGCGGATCGTAGGTGCTGGTACTGCCGCCCGTGCACAGCACCGGGCCTTCTCTGTGCCGGCCCGGGTCGCCGTGCCGGCCCGAGTCCGCCTGCCCGGCCGGGGACCACACCCACGACGACCCGGCCAGAGTCAGAGCGCTCAGTGTCACTGCCGCACCACGTGCGCCGATCATGTGCCCTCCCGGGGACCGGTTTCACCACCGGCCCTGTCACTACCCCTGCACGTGTCCGCTGCCCCCGGCACTCGCAGCGGTCCGGCCGCGTACGTTCCGCCCTCCGCGCGGGGCTCGCACGCCGCACCACTGCGTGGGGCCCGGCGTTCCGGGTAGAGACCATCGAATAGGAACGTAGCCTGATAGAAGGTGCTTCAGTGGACGAAACTGCTGCCAAGCGACTTGTCTTCGCCATGCTGGACGCGGACGGCGACGGAGTCGTCTCGAAGGCCGAATACTCCGCGCGGGTCGAGCGCGTGACACGGGCGACGGGACGGACGGAGGACGACCCCCTGGTCATTGCCGCCCGTGCGGCCGGAGCGCGGGCATGGGCGGCGATGGACGCGGACGGCGACGGAGGGGTGACCTTCGAGGAGTACGCGGCCTGGGCCGGCGCCGAAGCGTTCGACACCGTCTGCGAGCCCGTGCTCGGCGGCCTGTTCGACCTCGCCGACACCGACGGGGACGGCGCTCTGGACCTGAAGGAGTTCACGACGCTGCGCACGGCACTGGGGAACCCGGTCGGCAACGCCGCATCCGCCTTCGCCGCGCTGGACGGCGACGGCGACGGCCTGGTCGGCCGCGACGACTACCTCGCCTCGGTCCGTGCGCACGTCGCCGGGGAGGACTCTCCCGTGGGCGAGGCCCTGTACCGCCGGGAGGCTTCGCTGCGCGGATGAGGGTCCGCCCGCGAGGGCGCGGCGCTCAGGCACGGGGTCCCGTAGCGCCCGGCCGCCTGCGGGATCCCCGGCCGCCTGCGGGTTCGGCTTGATCACTTAGGATCGGAAGAGCCGAACACCTGGGGGAACACATGAACTTGAGACTCCGGTCGGTCGTGGCGGCGGCCGCCCTCGCCGTCGGCCTGGCCCTCCCTCCGGGCACGGCCGCGGCGGCGGGCACCGCCGCCCCTGCGGGTACCGGCACCGCAGGCGCCGCGACCGTGGACGGCTCCCCCGACGGGCTGGACGCCAAGGCCCTGCAGGCGGCCCTGGACAAGCTGACGGCCGCCGGCGCGCCCGCGGCCCTCGCCGAGGTGCGGGTCGGAGACCAGCGGTGGTCGGGCGCCAGCGGGATGCGGGACGTACGGACCAAGCAGCCCGCCCGGCCCGGTGACCGCTACCGCGTCGCCAGCGTGACCAAGTCGATGGTCGCGACCGTCGTCATGCAGCTCGCCGACGAGGGGCGGCTGAAGCTCGACGACCCGGTCGCCAAGCACCTTCCGGGCGTGCTCCCCTACAAGGAGCCCATCACCCTCAAGCAGTTGCTCAACCACACCAGCGGCATCCCGGACTACTTCGGCGACCTCTACCCGACCGGTTCGCTCGACGAGCATCAGAAGAACCGCTTCCGGTACTTCGCTCCCCGAACCCTCGTCGAGAACGCGGTCAAGAAGCCGCTCGCGGACACGACCGGCCCGGAGCTGCCCTACTCCAACACCAACTACGCGCTGCTCGGGCTGGTCGTGGAGAAGGTCACCGGCAAGTCGCTGGGCAGCGAGCTCACGCGCCGGGTGTTCCGGCCCGCCGGCATGCGCGACACCTCGTACCCGACCGTGACCCCGTTCCTGAACGGGCCGCACGTGAACGGCTACATCAAGCCGGAGAACGGGCCCCTGTTCGACGCCACGGACTACACGCCCTCGGTGTGGGGCGCCGCGGCCGCCGTGGTCTCCACCAACGCCGACCTCAACCGCTTCTTCCGCGCGCTGTCCGACGGCACGCTGCTCTCCCCGGCCCGGCTCGCCGAGATGCGGCAGCAGGACAGCAAGTACCCGTACTACACGCAGGGCCTGATGGCCGGCGGCGACCTGTGTCCCGCCCGGCCGGGCGATCTGCTGTGGGGCAACCGGGGCAACGGCTTCGGCTACCGGTCCATGACCTTCAGCTCACCGGACGGCCGCCGTCAGCTGAGCTTCGGCTGGACGGTGAGCGTGCCGGGCGTGGTCGGCCCGCCGGCCGTGGAAAAGGCCTGGCAGGATTTCCTGCTCGCGGCCCTCGGAGCCACGTGCGGGCGGGGCTGACGGAGGGGCCGGACGAAGGGCCGCACCCCCGCGGGGCGCGGCCCTTCGCGTGACGTCAGGTCACGACGGATCGGATCGGTACGTCAGTACCCGGTACATCACCCCGGTACATCAGTACATCAGTACCTCAGTACATCAGGCGGAACTGGTTCCAGCCCGAGTTGCCGATCTTCACCTTGTAGTCGTACGGCTGGTCCGTGCGGCCCGTGCCGCGGTACAGCCACAGCGCGCCGTCCTTGTCGCGCGCGATGAGGTCGGCCTTGCCGTCCAGGTCGACGTCGCCCGTACCGAGGATCTTGTTGAACTGGTTCCAGCCGCCGCCGATGCGCTGCTTGTACTCGAACGGCTTGGTGTAGTCGCCGGTGCCCTTGTAGAGCCAGAGCACGCCGTCCTTGTCGCGGGCGACGATGTCGGCCTTGCCGTCACCGGTGAGGTCGCCGCGGCCGGCGATCTCGGTGAACTGGCCCCAGCCCGGGCCGACCTTCTTGCGGCCGGTCAGCGTGCCGTCCGGGTAGGCGAGGTAGAGCCACAGGACGCCCTCGCGGTCGCGGACGAGGATGTCCGACTCCTTGCCGCCGCCGAGGTTGCCGGGGGACATGAACTGGTCGTACTGGCCCCAGTCGTCCGCCACGATGCTCGGGCTCTTGCCCGCGGGCGCGAAGATGATGTTCTGGTCGTTGTCGCGGACGTACAGGCCGTCGGCGATGCCGTCGCGGTCGTGGTCGACGCGGGCGGCGGCGTTGATCGCGCTCCAGCCGTTGGTGACGTACTCCTTGGGCGTGATCCCGCCCTTGCCGTCGGGCCAGTAGAAGTACAGGTCGTCGTTGTTGACGGCGCTCAGCGGGAAGAAGGGGGCCTCGGCGGCGGGACTGTCGGCCTTGACGCCCTTGCGCGGGGCGGCCGGGCGCGGGGCCTGAGGGGCGACGGCGCCGGTCTTCGGGTAGTCGCCGGACTTCGCCTCGCCGCGCAGCGCCTCGGAGCGGTGCTTGAAGGACGCGTCGGCGGGCAGCTTCGCCGCCCGCTCGGCGGCGGTGGTGACGGGGGAGGCAGGGGAGGCAGGGGAGGCCTTGGGGCCGTCGGCGAGGGCGGTGCCGGCGGTGGCGCCGACCAGAGCGGCGGCTATCGCAGCGGTGGCGATGCGGCGCTGCGCCGCGCGAGCGCGCGGGCGGCCGGGAAGGTGAGCCACGTGGGTTCTCCAGAGGGTCTCAGCGAAGAGTGACGCGCGCCTTGTCAGGGGTCTCCCGCCAGAGGCCTCCGCGGCAGGGCCGGCCTCCCGGCAGGGCTGCCTCCTGTCAGGGGCACGCCACTGGATCCACGTGATCGTTTCACACTTTCTTTACGAGTCAATGGCGTTTATGGGGATCTCGGCCCCTCGACCCCAATAGTTCGATCTCGGCGAGGACGTGGTCGCCGCCGTCGGCCGCGCGCAGCCGGTAGTGCCGGTAGGCCGCGGGCCGGGCGACCGAGAAGACCCGTGTCTGCCGGTCCCAGGCGAACGCCTCGCCCGTGCGCCGGTCCACCGTCTCCCACCCCTCCTCGCCGTCCCGTGACCCCTCCAGCACCCAGCCGTCCGGGGCCTTGGCGCGGTCCGCCGAGGTGAGGGTGTAGGAGGTGACGCGGTCGCCGGACGGCACCTGCAGCAGGGCCGTGCCGAAGGAGACCTCCGTGACCGAGCTGTCGTCGGTGAGGGGGGAGGCGCCCGGCGCGGTCAGGTCCTCGTCGGGCTTCGGGGCCTCGAAGTCCTTGCTGATGGACGTGGGCCCGTCGCCCCGGCCGCTGCCCCAGGAGGACGGCCGCGGACCCATGTCGAACTCCAGGACCGCCCCCTTCGCGAGGACGGCGTGCGGGAGGGCCGTCGACCGCCAGGCCTTGCCGTTGACCCGCAGGCCCTGGACGTACACGTTGCGGGCGCTGTTGCGGGGGGCCTTGACCACCACGTCCCGCCCGCCCTCCAGATGGAGCGTGGCCTTCCGGAAGAGCGGCGACCCGATCGCGTACTCACCGCCGCCCATCACCAGCGGATAGAAGCCCAGTGCGCTGAACAGGTACCAGGCCGACATCTCGCCGTTGTCGTCGTCGCCCGGGTAGCCCTGGCCGATCTCGCTGCCGAGGTAGAGACGGGACAGCACCTCGCGCACCTTCTCCTGCGTCTTCCAGGGCTGCCCGGCGGCGTCGTAGAGGTAGGCGATGTGGTGCGAGACCTGGTTGCTGTGGCCGTACATGCCCATCCGGACGTCCCGCGCCTCCGTCATCTCGTGGATGACGCCGCCGTAGGAACCGGCGAACTCGGGCGCCCCCGTCTCCGGCGTGCCGAAGAACTGGTCGAGCTTGTCGGCCAGGCCCGACCGCCCCCCGTACAGCCCGGCCAGGCCGCGCGTGTCCTGCGGGGCGTGGAAGGCGAAGTTCCAGCCGTTGGTCTCGGTGTAGTCGTTGCCCCAGACGCGCGGGTCGTACCGCCCGGGCGGCAGGCGCCGCGAGCCGTCGGCGTTGCGGCCCTGGAAGAAGCCGACGGCGGGGTCGAAGAGCTTGACGTAGTTGCGGGCGCGGTTCAGGAAGTACGCCGCCTCGTCGCGGTAGCGGGCCTTGCGGGTGCGCTCGTACAGCGCCTTGCCCATCGTCGCGAGCCCGTAGTCGTTGAGGTAGCCCTCCAGGGCCCAGGACATGCCCTCGCGGGTGGTCGTGCTCGTGTAGCCGAGGAAGGGCGAGGTCTCCATGCCCTTGCGGCCGACGCCGGGCTGCGTCGGCACCACCGTCGCGTTCTTGAGCGCGGCCTCGTAGGCGGCCTCCGCGTCGAACGGGACGCCCTTGGCGTAGGCGTCGGCGAAGGCCACGTCGGAGCTCGTGCCCGTCATCAGGTCGGCGTAGCCGGGGGAGGACCAGCGCGCTGTCCAGCCGCCGTCCTTGTACTGCTGCACGAAGCCGTCGACGAGCCGGCCCGCCCGCTTGGGGGTGAGGAGGGAGTAGGCGGGCCAGGTGGTGCGGTAGGTGTCCCAGAAGCCGTTGTTGACGTACACCTCGCCGTCGTTGATCCGCGCGCCCGTGCGGGTCGGGGTGTTCTCGCCCTCCGGGCGGGAGAACGGGCTGGCGTAGCGGTGGCGCGGGCGGGCCCGGGTACCGGTGTTCTCGAAGCCGGAGTTGGGATAGAGGTAGAGCCGGTAGAGGCTGGAGTAGAGGGTGGTGAGCTGGTCGCGGCTCGCTCCCTCGACCTCGACCCGGCCGAGGAGGGCGTCCCACGCGGCGCGGGCCCGGTCGTGGACGCGACCGAAGGAGGCCCCCTGCGGGATCTCCTGCTCCAGGTTGGCCTTGGCCTGCTCCGTGCCGATGAGGGACGTCGCGATGCGCAGGGTGACCGTACGGTCCTTGCCGGGGGCGAGGCGCAGCCAGCCGGTCGTGCCGGAGTCGTCGCCCGGACCTCCCGGTTTGCCGCTCGCGGTGACCGGCGTGTCGAGCACCCCGTAGACGAACATGCGGCCCGCGCCGACGGACAGGCCGCTCTTCACGTCCGAGTAGGCGGTGAACGACCGGGTGGCGGGATCGAGGGAGAGGCCGCCCTGGTTGCGGACGTTGTCGAGGATCAGAGCGGCGGTATCGGTGCCGGTGTCGGTGCTGGTGCCGGGCGCGGGGTCGGCGGCGTGCGCCGGATAGGTGAAGCGCATCATCGCGGCGTGGTCGGTGGGTGTGATCTCGGCCTTGATGCCGTTGTCGAAGGTGACGCCGTAGTAGTGCGGGCGGGCGACCTCGTTCGCGTGGCGGAAGGGGAGGGCGCGGGCGGTGCGGCCGGTGTCCGGGGGG
>NZ_JBPQTS010000026.1:0-54824 GCF_051386455.1 Streptomyces sp. URMC 124 | reverse complement strand
GCCCCACCCCTCCCGGAGGTCAGCAACACCCATCCGAGCGCTCCGGCAGCCCCCGGAAAGTAGGGACGGCACGGGCGGCGCCGGTGCCCGCCCGGTACCGCCCGCGCCGGCCTGCTGAAGGAGCACACGGCCTCGGCCCGGGACCCGCTCGCTACCCGCGTGGATCCTCCCCGCTGCCGGGCTCGGGTGCCGGGGGGGCGTTGGAGTGGAACCGTCCCGCGGTGTGCGGCGACGGCTTCGAAGAGGCTCCAGCCGTCCATTTCTTCGACCGGAGGGTCGTCGGGACGCCACCCTCTGCTCAGCGCCTCGTCCAGGAGTGCCCTGACGGTGCCCGGCTCGTGCAGGTTCAACAGCCCGCCCTCGGGGGTGCCGACCGCACCGGACGGCATGAACCAACCGTCCGGGACGAGCCTGCCGGGGCCTTGCGTGAAGGAGATGCGAAGGCGTCCTCTCGCTTTGAACAGGCGGATGACGAGCGTTTCGCAGCACGCTTCGTACCGGCCGTCGCCGAGTGCGCGGTGGGTGTGGCCGAGCGACCACATGAACGTTTTCCCGTCGACTACGAGGCGGCGTGCGGCCTTCTCCTTGCGAGCCATCCGCAGATGGTAGCCGCGCCGTCCACGTGGCCGAACCTGTTCGGTTCTGCTCGGGCATCAACCTGAGAATGAGCTGTGACAGTCGTCGGGCATGATGACCTCCCGTGATCGACTACCAGCAGCACCAGCCACCTCAGCAACACCAGCCACCTCAGCAGTATCAGCCGTACGGTCAGCCCTACCCGTACGCTCAGCCGTATCCGCAGCCTCCCGCCGTCCCCGAGCCGATCGGTGACGTCCGCCGCATGCTGGCTGCCGGTGTCGACGGCACCATCACGCTCGTCGCCGGTCTCGGTCTCACCGTCCGGCTCGCGGAGGACAAGTTCGGCTTCGTCTTCTGCGCCTACGCCGCCGCGTGCTTCTTCGGGGTGTCCTTCGTCAACCATGTGCTGGGCCCCCTGGTGTTCCGGACGAGCGTGGGCAAGTTCCTGCTCGTGACGCGCGTGGTGCGCGAGGCCGACGGCGGGCGGCCGCGCTTCTGGCGGACCGTGGGCCGCTGGCTCTTCGGCCTGACCTGGCTGCCGATGCAGCCGGTGTGGGGGCTGTTCGGCTCGGACGGCGACCCGTACGAGGACGCTTGCGGGCTGCGCTACGTACGCAGCAAGGACCTGCACTGATCCGAGCCCTCGGCGGTGGTAAATCCCTTGCCGTCGATCGGCCCTGGAGACATAGGTTGATGCGTGGTCAAGATGCATGCGGACGAGGCGGAAACCGACACAGACCTGGTTCGGCGGTTGCTCCGTGCCCAGTTCCCGGAGTGGGCGGACCTGCCGGTCCGGCGCCTGCCGTCCGGTGGGACGGTGAATGCGATCTACCGGGTCGGTGACGAGCTGACGGCCCGCCTGCCGCTCACGGCGGGCGGCGCCGAAGCGCTGGACCAGGAGGCGCGGTGGCTGACGGAGCTGGCTCCGCTGCTGCCCGTGCCGATCCCGGCGGTCGCCGGGCTGGGCGAGCCCGGCGAGGGCTATCCCTGGGCGTGGTCCGTCCACCGGTGGATCGAGGGCGAGACCCTGGTCGAGGGCCGGACGGCCCGGCCCGAGCAGCTGGCCCGCGACCTCGCGGCCTTCGTCACCGCCATCCGCAAGGCCGACCTCGCCGGCGGCCCTCCGGCGCACCGAGGCGAACCGCTGGCCGGTGCCGATGCGGAGACCCGGGACGCGATCGAGGCGCTGCGGCGCACGGACGAGCCGTTCGACGCCGACGCGATCCTCGCCGCATGGGAGGCCGCCCTCGCCGTCCCCGACTGGCCGGCGGCGCCGTGCTGGATCCATTCCGACCTCATGCCGAGCAATCTGCTGGGCTCCGGCGACCGCCTGGCCGCGGTGCTCGACTTCGGTACCGCGGGCCTCGGCGACCCCGCCGTCGATCTCATTCCGGCGTGGAACCTGCTGCCGTCCTCCGCGCGGAAGGCCTTCCGTGACCGCGTGGACGTCGACGACGACACCTGGGCGCGCGGCCGCGGCTGGGCACTGTCCATGGCGGTCATCCAGCTGCCGTACTACCGGAAGACCAACCCGGTCATCTCCGCCAACGCCCGCTACGTGCTCGAGCAGGTTCTCGCGGGCTGAGCGCGAGCCCCGGCAGGGCACCGCGGGTCAGCGGGTCAGCTCGTCTCAGCGTCCCCGGTCTTCCACAAGCCGACCGCCATGTCCTCGACCACTGCCATCGTGCGCCGGTGGAGCCCGCCGCCGAACGTGATCCGGGCCGCGCCTAGTTCCCCCAGCTCGCGCGGCCCGGGCCCGCCGGGGAGGGCGATGGCGTTGACCGGTGCGGGAACGGCGCGTGTGATCTCCGGGAGGAGCGCGGCGGGGGCCACGATGGGGTACACGCAGTCGGCACCGGCGAGGACGTACAGCCGGGCCCGGTCGATCGCGGCGGCGGCGTCCTCCGCTGCCGACCCGCTGCTCCGCAGGAAGGTGTCGGTGCGGGCGTTGATGACGAGCCGGTCACCGGCCGCGGCACGTACCTCCGCCAGCCACTCGGCCTGCTCGGCCGGGTCCTTGAGCCGCCCCGTGGTGCGGTCGCTGTCCTCCAGGTTGCAGCCGACGGCGCCGGTCTCCAGCAGCCGCTCGGCGAGTTCGGCGGGCGGCAGGCCGTAGCCGTCCTCGATGTCGGCGGAGACCATCACGCCGTCCTCGGCGACGGCCCGGACGATGCGGGCCACCGCGGTGAACATCTCGCCCGCAGGAGTACTGCCGTCCGCGTAGCCGAGGGAGGCCGCGATGCCGGCGCTCGGCGTGGCCAGCGCCCGGAAACCGGCCGCTGCGAAGACGCGGGCACTGGCCGGGTCCCAGGGGCCGGGCAGGACGAGGGGGCCGCGCCCGGCCCGGTCGTGGTGCAGGCCACGGAAGGAGACGGCATTGCCGGTAAGTGCTGTCATACGGACGACCGTAAAGGCGGAGGGAACCGCAGGGGTGGTCCACTTGGAGGCCCGTTTCCTGGGCCATTGGGCCACGGCCATCCCTCGTCAGCGAAGGTGCGTGCCTCGCAGAAACCAGCGGTTCCGCCTGCGGCGAGCGGCCCGTGAAGCATCCAGGGTCGCCGCGAGGTGGTTGCGGCTGTTCAGGATGTCGGGACACACGCTGCTCCGCAGCCGGTCGTACGCATGCCTCCACCGCTCGGCGGAGCCGGCCGGGACCGCAGGCCGACGCGTGGCGGTGCCCGTGCGGCCAGTGTGGAGCGCATGCTGAAAGTGAATGCGCTGCCGGGCGTACCGGCCTGGGCGGAGCGCGCCGCCATGGGTGCCGCGTTGACCAATGTGCCGTCGGCGTTGTGGCGTCTGGCCATCGCGATGGGCGTCCCGGTGGGCCTGGCGCCGTCGGAGTACGACACCATGGGCGTCCCCGGGTGGGGGTCGTTGTGGCTCGTCCTCCTCAGCGTGGTCTCGGAGCTCTTCGCGTTCCTCGCCCTCGGTCTCGTGCAGGGCTGGGGCGAGGTCTGGCCGCGCTGGATCCCGTTTCTGCGGGGGCGCCCGATTCCGGTGCTGTTCGCCACCGGCCTGGCGGGACTCGGCACGCTGGCAACGACGGTCTACGGCGTGCTGTTCGTCTACACGACGTTCCACGCGGACATGGACGCTTCCCCGTGGGGGATCTGCCTCCTCGACATCGCCTACGCGCCGCTGCTCCTGTGGGGCCCGCTCCTGGGTGCGACCACCGTGCACTACTACCGGCGCCGGAGGGGCGCGGCCTCGCCGCACCCCGCCCATGTGAACTGAATCACAGTCGATGGGTGTCACGGTTCGCCGGTCCGGTGTGTCTCGATGGGTGCCCGAAGAAAGGAGCCGGTCGTCGTGGACGCCTTCACCGAGCATCGTCCGCTGCTGTTCACCATCGCCTACGAGATGCTGGGCAGCGCCGCCGATGCCGAGGACGTACTGCAGGAGAGTTACTTGCGGTGGAGCGCGGTCGACCCGGACACGGTCGAGCATCCGCGCGCCTACCTGGTCCGCGTGGTGACCCGGCAGGCCCTCAATCACCTGCGCGCCCTCAAGGCGCGCCGCGAGGACTACGTCGGCACGTGGCTGCCCGAGCCGATCCGCACCGCACCCGAGGTGAGCGAGGACGCGATCCTCAACGAGTCGGTGTCGATGGCCATGATGCTCGTCCTGGAGACGCTGAGCCCGGCCGAGCGCGCGGTGTTCGTCCTGCACGACGTGTTCGGCTACACCCACGGCGAGATCGCCTCCTCGATCGGGAAGACCGAGGTCACGGTCCGGCAGATCGCGCACCGCGCGCGCCGGCACGTCCACGCGCGCCGCCGCCGCTTCGAGCCCGACTCGGCGGCCGCCCGGGAGGTCGTCCAGCGGTTCCTGCTCGCGGCGACCACCGGTGAGGTCCAGGCGCTGATGGACCTGCTGGCGCCCGACGTCGTGCAGGTCTCCGACGGCGGCGGCAAGGTGTCCGCCGCCCGCCACCCGATCACCGGCCGGGCCGACGTCGCACGGTACGTCCTCGGCGTGGCCCGCACCAGCGTCACCGCGGCCACGCGCATCGAGTACGCCACGTACAACGGCATGCCCGCGGCCCGCTCGCTCACCGACGGCACGCTCGACTGGCTGCTCGCCTTCGAGATCCACGCCGGGCAGATCACCGGCCTCTACGTCATGCGCAACCCGGACAAGCTGCACCGTACCGATGCGGTGCACCCACTCGACAGGGGAGAACGCCAGCCATGGAAACCATGACCGTCGAGCGCACCATCGACGCTCCGATCGACGACGTCTTCGCCTGGCTCACCACGACCACGAACTACACCTCCTCGCCCCTGGTGCTGCGCTGCCGCCTGGCCCGGCGCGGCGAGGGCGCGGCCTACGGCACCGGCGCGGTGCGCAACCACCTCTGGCTGATCGGATGGTTCCGCGAGCGCATCACCCACTACGACCCGCCGTACGCCACCGAGTACGTCGTCGAGCGCAGCCTGCCGCCGTCCCGCCACGAACTCGGCCGCATGACGTTCACGGAGACCGACGGCGGCACCCACGTCCGCTGGATCACGCGCGCCGAGATCCCCGTCCCCCTCCTGGGCCCCTTCCTCACCCGGCACTTCGCCCGGCCCGTCATCACCCGTACGTTCGGCAACATCCTCAAGTCCGCCGACCGGGCGCTGGCGGCCCGGCCGTCCGGGGCCGGCCGCTGAGCAATCACGGGGGCTCGGGCTCGTGCTGACCGCCCACCCACTGCTGGGCGCCGGAGTCGTTGCGGTCCCGGATCCGGAGGCTCTGCCCGTCGCTTTGGTTACAGGTCCAGATCTCCGTACCGCCGCCGAGCAGCGGCGGAAGGCAGCGACCGCGGTCACTTCTTCCACGGAGGCGTGGGCAGCTCGGCGTGCTTTACGGTGTAGCCGCCCTTGACGACGGGCGCGTAGGGCGCGGGGGCCATGCAGGTGCCGACGGGGACGTCCTGCCCCTTGTCGTCCAGGTTCAGGCCGTTCCAGGAGAAGCCGACCCGGTCGGGCTCGCCCTTGCCGCCGTCGTGGACGCTGAAGCCCATCCGCTTGCCCACCCAGTCCGGCCCACCGGGGCTGACCTTGGTGATGACCGCCGTCAGAGTCGCGGTGTGCGGCGCGGTGACCAGGCAGTCCACCCGGCCTTCGGCGGTGTGGATGACGTTCCGGTCCGCGAAGTAGTGCGAGACCTTGACCGTACCCTCGGCGTCGAAGGGCAGACCCTGCGGTGCTCCCGGCAGGGCGTGGGTGTACGGGGCGCCGTGCGCGTCGAAGCTGAAGGAGCGGACGTCCTTGTCCTTCCAGTAGGGAAGCTCGAACGTCGCGCTCCCGGTCACGCTCGCGACCGCGGGCTTGCGCACCTCCTGGTGCTCGGCGTAGGCGGTGGAGGCACCGGCCAGGGTGACGGTCACGGCGAGGGCGGCGAGTACGGCGGCGGTCTTGCGGCGGGAGGAAATCACGGTGGCTCCTGGCGAGTTGTTCGGTGTCCGACGTGATCCATCCTGGCCGCCGAGCCACCCCCTGATCATCGCCCGAGAGGACTAACCGCCTCCGCCGCACGGGCTAGAGTCCCGGCGCACCACCGCCAAGGAGAGCCGAACCGGCCGGCGGTGCAGGCAGTAGTGCACGTGGGCTGCGACGAGAGGCCGACGAGAGGCCGACGAGAGGGGTGTCGGTGGTCATGCCGACCGCCCCGAACCGTTGTGGAGCATGTAGTTGGGCCCGTCGACGTAGTACTTGTTGATGTCCACGGCCCCCGAGCGGTCCTTGCTGAACAGCGTTCCGGCGGTGACCATCGCCTTGATCGGCAGCCGGGGCGCCTTGAGCACCCGGGCGCGCAGCACCGCGGCCGGTTCCGCGGGAAGCCGGTCGACGGCTTCGGTGAGCCGGTCCCGGAGGAGCCCCAGCCAGGTGTCCAACGGGGCCCGCCCGCGTTCGGCCATCTCGAAGGCAAGGGCAGCCGCACACAGATGAACGGGCACGGTCGTGAACAGGTCGGCCAGCGGGCCGTCGTCGGTGACGAGGACCCGGGGATCGGTGAAGCCCAGCAGAGCGGCGGCTGCCGCCCCGCCGAGCCGTGCGGCAAGGCGCGCAGGGTGCACGCGTGGCCCGTCGTTGTCTTTGAACAGGAGCCGCATCCGGGGGAGGCCGCCGTGGCCGTCGAGGACGATCGAGGTGTTCTGCTGGTGCGATTCCAGCGCGACGCCGTAGGAGAAGAGGGTGGTGTGCCAGTCCAGGAGCAGTCGGAGGTAGGCGTCGAACAGCGCGATCGCCGAGCCCTTGTAATGGCATTCGGCGAGCACGTCGACGACGGGACGGCCGTCGGGGCAGGTGGCCAGCAGTGCGGCGACGGGCACCACATGGGCGTCGTCGAGGCCGGACGGGTAGCGGCGGACCAGCGCGGCGAGCAGTTCGTGGCCCGCGCCGAGGTGGGTGCGTTCGTCGGTGAGCAGTACGGCGTCGGCGAAGCGGGGCTCGCGAGCGGCGATCTCCGCCACCAGGCGCTGCCCGCACTCGCCGTTGGCCAGGACACCCGGTTTGATGGTGCGCCGGTTGAGCAGTCCCAAGGTGGACGTGGCCAGGGGGAGTTTGATGTGGACGCCGGGGTCGTCGGCAACGGCGACGGTCCGCATGGACAGGGTGGGGATCACGGCCGGCCACGTCGTCTCGGCCAGCCGCGCGCTGCCGCCGAGGCCGGCGGCGGTGATGGCCCCGGCGAGGGGGCCCTCGGTGGTGAGCGGGTGAACGGGCAGGGCCAGGTACTCGTCGGCGGACCGGGCCAGGCCGAGGGAGGCGGGGGTCGGCCACCAGGGCGGCAGCCGGGCTCGCCGTCCGAGGGTCAGCGCGTCACGCGGCAGAACGAGCCAGCGTAGGCCGAAGGCGGGCCGGAATTCCGGTGCGTAGGCAAGGAGTTGGCGTTCGTCGAGACCGATGCGGACCCGGCCGGTGGGGTAGACCGGGTGGTCCCGGAAGGCCGCCAGCGCCTCGAATGCGAGGGAACCCCGTACCCCCGTCCACTCCTCCACGGGCCCGTGCTCCTCGGCCAGCCTCTCGACCGTGCGGGACCGCTCCCGCCACTGCAACCGGGCCACGGCCACAGCCTGGTCGCATTCGGCACGGAAGGCGTCGAAACCCGGCAGATCCCGCTCGGCCACGGCCTCGCGCAGCCGGTCAAGTACGCCACCGAGGCCGGGGACCGGGCGAACCCGGATCTCGCACTGGAAGCCGTCGGGACGTACGGGAACGTCCACCTCGGGAAGGGCGAGCCAGTCTCCGTCGGGCCGTCGCTCGACGACCGCCCCGGGGCGCAGGTCGTACGGGTCTTCCCGCAGCAGGGCGCCGAGGGCGCGGGCGAGGATTTCGTCCTCCTCCGCCGTCACGCGATCTCCCAGCGGTGGGCGGCGAGGAACGCCGCCACGACACGTCCGATCCGGTCCTGGTCGGGTCCGGTGGCCCGCATGACGCCGAGGTGGTCGCGGTCGGAGTGGTGAAGGGGGTGCTCCTCGCCGATCTTGCGCTGCGGCCGGTAGACCAGCCGTACCCCGTCCCGGTCCCACTCCGCGGGCCCCGGTGCGGACGTGAGGGCTCCGGCGCGCTCGGCATGCACGGTCTCGATACGGAGCAGCCGTCCCGCTCTCCGTGCGCCGAGGTCAGCCGGGAGCGGATGGCCGAGGTGGGTGCCGAGGATGTGCTCGAACAAAGGGATGCCGAGCGCCTCGGCGAGGCCGAGGTCGGCCTGGTCGCCGGCGGAGCGGTAGTTGACTTCGATCACGCGGACCCGCTCGCCCTGGACCACGAACTCGGTGTGGCAGGCGCCGAACCCGACATCGAGGGCATCGAGCCGTGCAACGACCTGCTCCACGTGTGCGGGGGGCGGCACAGGCAGCAGATCGGCGCGCCGCAGGACGAAGTGCGGTGGCACGACATCCACTTCTTCGAAGGAACCGAGGACGTGCAGGACGCGTCCGTCCCCCAGGGTCTCCAGGGTGCGCAACGGCCCCGCCAGGTAATCCTCGACGACCAACGGCAGGCCGGGCCGCCGGGACCACACGTTCCGGCAGTGGCGGAGCAGTTCCGCCCGGTCCGCGACCAGCTCGGCGTCCTCACTGGCCACCCCTTCGCGGGGTTTGACCACACAAGGGAAGGGCGGCCGGACATCCTCCGCGTCCCCGGGCCGGGTCAACTCCGCGCTCCATACGGTTTCCAGCCCCGCCTCGGCCAGGGCCCGTCGCATCTGCGCCTTGTTCTTGGTGAGCAGCGCGGCCCGCCAGCTCTTGCCCGGCAGGCCGAACCAGTCGGCAGCGAGCGCGGCTTGCACCTGGAGGTGATCACTGTTGGTGAACACGGCCTCCGGCCGCGGGTCGAGCGCCGCGATGCGGGCGATCACCTCGCGGAAGTCGCGTACCTCGCAGGGGACGATGTCGATCCGGGGCCACGCGTCCCCGCCGCGCCCTTCGTAGGCCTGTCGGTGCGCTTCGGGTGCGTCGGTGAGCAGTGTGACGTCAAGCCCCATCCGGGCCGCGGCCGGGAGATAGCCCTCGGTGACGGAGTCGGTCGGGGGCAGCGCCAGCAAATACAGCACGAGGGAACTGTAGAACTGGCATCGGTCATGTCAACCCTTCTGCCAAGTAGCGTAGTTGGACTGCCGCACGCCACGCAGCCCGGTCCGTTCGCCCCGTAACCTCCGCCGCACCTCCCCGTTAATCGAGCGATATGAGGAGCGGATTATGCAGCTCCGGAACCCGCCTTTCAAGGAGACCCCATGTCCGTACGGTCCTGGTTCGGCACCGTGGTCCTCGCCGCCGCGACGGTCCTTTCCTGCACGCAGGCCGCCTCGGCCCACGGGGAGCACGGCTCCCGCGAACCGCATGCGACGCGCCTTTCCGCCCAGAACGCGAACGCCAACCTCTTCCCGCCCTCCATCGGCGCCAGGGCCTTTCTGTACGACGCCGAGACCGGCAAGCCGCTCAGGGGTAAGCGGGTGGAGTTCACGACCCCCGACGGCAGCGAGATCTGCCGCGCCGTCACCGGCGCCGAGGGCGAAGCCGCGTGCATCGGACCCCTCCGCCTCGGTACGGCGAGCGCCGGCACTCTGACCAACGGCTACGTCGCCACCTTCCGCGGTGACGAGCAGTACGGGGCGTCGCACACGTTCGGCACGGTGGGCCTCCTGGTCCGGCCCTGAGACGCCTGCCTGTTGCCGTCGCGCTGTGCGGGAGGGAGGCCGCCGCCCGAGGCGGGGCCGAGGACGCCCTCTTCCGACGAGGGGCCTACGAGGCCCCCTGCTTGCGGATATCCTCACGTGCCGTGGCCGCCTTCCTCACCATCCAGCAGGGGGAGATCACATGACCTCGTCCTGATGTATGTCCGGTCCGATCCACCCGGTGATGACAAGGGAACGAAGGACTGGAAGGAGCCCGCTGATGGACACACCCGTTGCGGCCGCGGGGCCCTCCGTGTGGCAGGGTGCGATGCTGGAAGAACGGGACTGGCTCGTCCCGTTAGAGCCTCCGCTGCTCGCCCGGCCGCCCGGGCGAGCCGCCGGCGACGCGCCCTCAGGCCGGGACGGTGCCGATCCCGTGGCCCGGGCCGCGCAGTGCCTGAGCCAGGGGCCCGGTCTGGCTGTGGTGCGCGGCCTCGACCTTGACACGTTGACCGATGAAGAGTGCGTCGAGGCGTGCCGGCGGTTCATGGCACCGCTGGGCGACGTGCGCCCGGTGAACCCGGACCACCCGGGCGACAACCTGGTGACGGCTGCGGCCCCCGCCCCCGCACCCCCGGCACGTCCGCACCCCACCGACACAGAGCTCGCCCTGCACACCGACCGGGCGAAGTTCCCCGGACCTCCACGGCTGCTGGGCATGCTGTGCATCCGCCCGGCGCGCCACGGTGGCGAATCGGTGCTGGTGAGCGGCCACGCCGTACACAACGTACTGCTCCGGTCCCGACCCGATGTCCTGCCTGACCTCTACCAGGACTTCCACTTCGGCCGCGGGCCGGACTTCGAACACATCTACCCCGTCTTCCGGCGCAGCGCCGGCCGCCTCCACGTGCAGTACAACCGATACTGGATCACCCGCGGCCAGCAAGAGCACGGAAAGCCGCTGTCCACCGCTCAAATGGCGGCGCTGGACGCCTTCGACGAGGTACTGGCGGACCCTCGCATGGCCCTGCGCGTGCGGCTCCGCCGCGGCGACCTGCTGTTGGTGGACAACATGGCCGTCCTGCACGGCAGGACTCCCTTCGCCGACCCGCCCCCACTGCACACCGGCCGCTGCCTGGCGCGGGTGTGGGCCGACTGATCGTTGGATTTCCGGGCGGTGCCCGATGGTTCCGGCCCGGTGGCGAATCCGTCGCCGGGCCGGGCAGGGGCCGTGCATGCTGCGGCGGGGTGAACTGACCCCGGCTCAAAGGGAAGCGGCACTGTTGCAGGCGTCCAGGAGGGCTGCCAGCGGGCGGGAAGGCGGGTCCGGACGCACCGCCAGGTACATCTGGACGGCCGGGGCGGGCGCGGTGAACGGGCGGAAGGAGATGCGGGGCGCCGGATGGATCTCCGCCTGCGAGGCGTAGTAGACCGTCCAGCTCGGCCTGCCGGTGGCGATTGCGGCCAGCGTGTCCTGGTCGGTGGTGAACGCGGCGCCCATGACCGGCTCGAAGCCGGCCGCGCGGCAGGCGTCGACGACCGTGTCGACCAGGTGGGGGTTGGCGTCGCGGGGCGCGATCCGCAGGGGCAGGCCGGACAGGTCCGCGAGGGCGACGTCCGGCTGCGCGGCCAGAGGGTGGCCGGCGGGCAGGGCGGCGACGAGGACGTCGCTCCAGAGGAGAAGAAGCTCCAGGCCCGAGCTGTCGTCTACGTGGTGCTTGCGGTGCCTGGGGTGCGGGCGGTGCGTGCCCCGGACGAACGCGGCGTCCAGCTCGCCGTCGCGGACCTGCTGGAGGCGGGTGGCCTGGGGTGCGCTGATCAGCTCGACCAGCAGGTGCGGAGCCCGTTCGGTCAGGGCCGTCAGCACCGCGTCCAGGCGCAGGCCGAGTCCGGTGCTGGTGCCGATGCTCAGGGTCGCATCCTGCTGGGCACGGAAGGCGGCCATGGCTTCCGCCGTCGAACGTTCGACCTCCAGGAGCGCCCGGGCATTTGTCAGGAAGGCGCGCCCCGCGGCGGTCAGCGTCACCGTCCGGGTCGTGCGGTCGAACAGCTTCAGACCGAGTTCGCGCTCCAGCCGCCGGATCTGCTGGCTGACGGTCGGTTGAACGATGTGCAGCCGCTCGGCGGCGCGCCCGAAGTGCAGTTCTTCGGCCACCGCCACGAAGTAGCGCACCTGCCGCAGCTCCACGCCGCCCGCCCCCTCCATTGATCGGGTTTCGTGATCAGTCTAAGAGTGGACTGCTGATTGGTCGTCACCGGCCCGTCCGCTGGAATTGCCCCGGCGCGGCAGCTCGGCAGGGGGATCGCAGAGGAGCCTGCAGAGGGGGCCGCAGAGGGGCCCGTTGAGAGATCCGTAGAGAGACCCCTTGAGAGATCCGTTGAGAGATCCGTAGTGGAAGGCAACAAGAGATGGCCCGTACGACCGTCAACGGCATCACACTTTCCTACCAGGACCTCGGCTCCGGCCGGCCCTTGGTGTTCCTGCACGGCTGGGGCACCGGCGGCCGGGTGTGGGACGCCCAGGCGGCCGACCTGATGGCCGACCACCGTGTGATCACCCTCGACTGGCGCGGCTGCGGCGGATCGGACCGGCCCGCCACCGGCTACACCATCGCCGACATCGCCCACGACGTCGTGGGGTTCGTCGACGCCCTGGAGCTCGACCGGCCGGTACTCATCGGATCGTCGATCGCGGGGGCGTTCACCATCGAGGCCGCGCTCGCCGCTCCGGACCGGATCGGCGCGATCATCCCGGTGGACGCGGGCATCCACCACTTCTGCGGGATGCGGGAAGCCATGGGCAAGCTGCTGGCGGACCTGCGCGCCGACAGGGCGGGCACCCTGGCGGACTTCGTCCCGCACTGGTACCGGCCGGGGGCGGACGCCGCCCTGATCGAGCGGACAGTCCGGCAATTGCTGGACTCCACGTCCCTCATCGACCAGCTCATCCTCGACCAGGCGGGTTACGACCCGCGTCCCCGTCTGGGCGGCATCCGGGTGCCCACCCACTTCCTGCACGGCGAGCAGGACACCGAGGTCCCGCTGCCGGTGGCCCAAGAATGCGTCGGCCTGATCCCCGGCGCCCGGCTGACCGTCATCGAAGGAGCCGGCCACATGTCCCAGCAGGACCGGCCCGAACGCTTCAACCAGGCACTCCGCGAGGTCCTGCGCTGAACCACGCCGGGCCCGGGAACCGCTGGACGGCGCCGCGGACGGCTTCGTCCGGCCACCGGTATATAGGCGTTGCGCGGTGCTGCCGAAGGGTGAAGAGTCACTCCCGTGGAGATCGTGGAAACGCAACGTGCTCTTCTGCACCGGCTGCTGCCGGAATACGGTCTGGGTGCGGGGAGGGGCGACGGGCCGGGTGGAGGACCGGATGATGCGGCCGTCCACAGCGGGCAGTTCCATCACGTGGTCATCGGCTCCGACCGTGTCGTGTGCCTGCCGCGCACCGACGCGGCCGCCGCCCGGTTGCCCGCGCGGGCGGCCGTACTGCGCGTACTCGCCCTGCTGGACCTGGGCTTCCGCACGCCCGTACCGCTGTCCGAGGGCGGAGGCCACGGCACGGACGACGTGCCGTTCCTGGTCCTGAGCCGCATTCCCGGGGCGCCCTTGGAGGCCGGTGCGCTCGATGACCCTGCCGTGGCCGGTGCCGTGGCGGCGCAATACGCCTCACTCCTGTCCGGACTGGCCCGGGCCGGTGCCGACGAGCCGGTACGTGCCGCTCTGCCCAGGGCCCCGGAAGGACAGTGGAGGCAGTTCGCGGCGGACGTGCGCGCAGAGCTCTTCCCCCTCATGACGGCTGGCGGACGCCGACGGGCCGAGCGGGAGCTCGCGCCGCTCGCCACGCTTCCCCATCTCACCGACGCCGTGGTCCACGGCGACCTCGGTGCCGAGAATGTCCTGTGGGAGTACAGCGACGGACTGCCGCGGCTCAGCGGAGTCGTCGACTGGGACGAGGTGGCACTCGGCGACCCCGCGGAAGACCTCGCAGCCATCGGCGCGAGCTACGGCCGCAGCTTCCTGGGACAGGTGCTGACCGCCCTCGGCGGCGGTCGGCCGACGGACGTCCTTGCTGCCCGCGTCGGCGCGATCCGCGGCACGTTCGCTCTGCAGCAAGCCCTGGCCGGACACCGCGACGGCGACGACGAAGAGCTTGCCGAAGGCCTGGCCGGTTACCGCTGAGCGCCGCGTACCGCTATCGACTATCGACGTCCGCGCAGCCGGCTGAGCAGCTTGCGCGCCTGGGCACGCTTGCGCGGGTCGGCCGCAGCGCGCCGGGCGGACGCGATGGTCCGCTGCCCCTGCGGGCTGCGGGTGAACTGCTTGATCCGCGCCATCAACCCCGCCATGGCTCCTCCTCCGGGCCGTCTGCTCTCCGTTTACCCGCCGACGCCCCGGTGATGCCCCCGCCGGGCCTCGGCTGCGGCAGGGCCTTGGAGCGCGTACGGGCGCAGGAGCGCGGACGAGCGCAGGGGCGCGTACGGCGGACATGCGGGACTAACCCGCCGCCGCTGCGAGGCTTTTGGGCTCCGGCCCCTGTGAGGTGGACCGCTCACCCCGTGATCACGCGCAAAAACCTGTTCCTGTCAGTGCTCTCCGCCTGACGGCGTCAGGCGGAGAGCGGTGGGCGCGACTGGCCCCTGGTCCCCGATCCGCGGTCCCCGATCCCCGGTCCCCGGCCATGGCCACCGCTGCGGTGGACACCGGGGTCGGTCCGCCGGACGATGGGAGGACCCCGTACGGGTGCCGCCCCTGGCGTGTCGCCGGGCCTACCCTCGGATGGGAGCACCCTCATGCACCGACGCAACCGACACACCCTGCTCTGCGCCGCCCTGGCGTCCTCCGTCGTCCTCGGGGGCGCGACCGCCCTGGCCGCGCCGGCCGCCGCCGCCCCGGCGGCGGTGCCCGCCCCCAGCTGTACGGTCACCCCCGACCCCGAGGGCAGGTTCGTCATCATCACCGGCGAGGGGTTCACGGGCCCGCGCGCACTCAACGACGGCGAGTCCACCGAGTTGCTGAACATCGACGAGAACGGCAACTTCCAGGTGCAGCGGTTCCAGAAGAACGTCAGCTACACCGTCCTCGCGGTGAACGAGGACCAGGACTTCGTCTTCGTGAACTGCGAGATCGCGGAGCCCCAGGACTCGTACCCCCAGGACTCGTACTCCGACCTGAACCCTCAGTAGGTCTGGCCACCGCGGCGGGACCGGTCGGGGAAGATCCGCCCGTCAAAGTCTCATCCCCGTCTGCTTCGCCTCACCGGGGAGGCGGAGCAGACGGCTCATCGGCCTCCATCTCGACCCTCGGGAGGAGGACGATGCCCCAAGTCACCAGCACGGCCCCGATCCCCTCGGGGACGAGCCACCAGCCCGTCCGTACCCGCTCGCCGTACACCAGGCCGCCCAAGGCCAGGCTGACGAGCGCCTCACCCAAGGTGAGCGCCGGCTGAGAGGCCACGAGTGGTCCCGACTCCATGGCGTTGGCCAGCAGGAAGAGCGCCAGGCCACCGGCGGCGACGAAACCGTAGGTCTGCCAGCAGGTGAGAAAGGCTCCGGCGCCCTGCCGTTCGAAGACGTCGGTGGCAGTCGTCATCAGGGTCGCCGTCAAGGCGTAGCCGATCGCGGACGCGGAGCTGAACAGGGCAGCCCGGCTCATACCCCGTGGCCTGGTGAGGGCGGCCAGGACGCATACGGTCATGGCCCCCGTCGTGGCCACCAGGGTGAGGGTCCACAGCCCGGCGGAAACCTCCCCGTGCCCCCCGGAGGGCGCTGCGGCGAACAGCGCCAGCCCCAGCCCGAACGCCACCATGAGAGCTGCCGCCCAGCCGGTCGCGGACAGCCGCCGCCGGGCGACGGCGCAGGCGATGACGAGAGTGAAGGGCAGTTCCGTCACGAGGATGGGCTGGACGAGCGAGAGCGACCCGAGGTTCAGTGCGAGGGCCTGGAACGCCGCAGCGCCCACGATCACCGCGACCCCGCCGAGCCACGCGGGGCTGTGCACCAGGTGCCGGATCAGACGCATGCTGAACGCGTCCCCGTGCGGCACGGTGCGGGCGCCGATGCGCTGGAGCACCGTCCCTGTCGCGTTGGCCACGGCAGCCAGCAGAGCGAACACCGCGGAGAGCAGGCCCGACATGCGATCCTCCCGTCGTCCCCCGGCGTCCGTACCCCGAGCATGCCCTAGCCCCGCCGTCATGAGAGCAAGACGATCACACGGCCGGACGGACTGCGGAAGAGGCGCGCAGGGCAGTCGCTCGCCCCGCTGACGCGTAACCGGGCGTGAGCGGGTACGCGTACGAGTGCCACTGAACCTCCGAGAGCGAGGAGCAATCGCTGATGGGCACCGTGAAAGAGGCCGTAGAGGTCGACGTTCCCGTCCACACCGCCTACAACCAGTGGACGCAGTTCGAGGAGTTCCCGAACTTCATGGAGGGCGTCGAGGAGGTCCGGCAGATCGACGACCGCCACAACCACTGGACCACCAAGATCGGTGGCGTCCGGCGGGAGTTCGACACCGAGATCGTCGACCAGTTTCCCGACGAGCGGATCACCTGGCGGACGATCGGCGGCGAGACGGAGCAGAAGGGCACGGTCAGCTTCCTGCGTGTGGACGAGACGCACACCCGCGTGGAACTGGTGATGGTGCTCGAACCCGGCGGAGCCGCGGAAACGGCTGCCGACCTGACGGGCACGATCGACCGGCGCGTCAAAGGCGACATGCGGCGCTTCAAGGACTACGTGGAGAGCCGGGGCGCTGCGACGGGCGCCTGGCGGGGCCGGATCACGCCGGGCGGTTGACGCGCGGGGCATCGCTGCTCCGCGCTGTGTCCGGGCACCGGCCTGCCGGTGCCCGGACACAGCCGAGCAGGAGCAGGAGCCGCGTCCCCCGCCGCGCGGCCCTGCCCCGGTGGAAGCGGCCTACTTGTCGGCGGTCAGCTTGCCCGCCACGCCCCAGCTGTCGGCCGGAACCTCGTGAATCCACACCTGCACGGCCTCGGCGGGGATGTGCAGGGCGTCCACGAACGCGTCGGTGACGCGGGCCACCAGGTCACGCTTGAGCTCGATGTCGCGGGGGCCCTGCTGAATGGTGACGATGGGCATGGTGTGCTCCTTTGAAGCGGAGTGCCCGACCGGCGGTTCCGGTGCGGTGCGTTCTGTCGCTGGAGACAGTTCACCGCGCAGGGCCCGTGCCCACCCAGACCCGAACGGCTCTCGCAGCGATCACGATTGGTGATCGGACCGCGGCCGCACATCCGCCATGGTCACGGCGTCCTCCAGCAATCCGAACAGGGGGGAGGGCGCACCGCCCCGGGTCAGCGGGAAGGGCGCACCGCCCCGGGCCAGCGGGGAGGACGCACCGCTCCGGACCACCAGCTCGACGGGCAGCCGCATCCCGGGCTCGGAGAAGGGTACGAAGGCCACGCGCGGCAGCCGCATCAGCCGGGCGTTTCCTGCGTAGACCACCGTCCACATCGGCGTACCTGAGCCAATCGCGGCAAGAGTGTCCTGAAGGCTGCTGAACACGGGCCCCGGAGTGGGCTCGAAACCCGCCCTCCGGCAACCGTCGAGGACGAGGTCGACCAATGCCGGGTGACGGCGGCGCTCGGTCAGGCGCAGCGGCAGCGCGGCAAGGTCGGCGAAGTCCACTGCCGACTGCTCGGCGAGGGCGTGCCGGGCGGGTACGGCCGCCATCAGCTCGTCCTCCCAGAGCGGGCGGCGCCGCAGCTCGTCACCGTCCTGAGCCGAAGCATTGCCGGGGACAGGTGCGCCGCCCCGGACGAAGGCGGCGTCCAGACGGCCGTCGGCAAGCTGCGCAAGGCGCTCGCGCACGGGCAGGGTGACCAACTCCACCCGGACGCCCGGCGCATGCTCCCGGAAGGCCTCCAGCACGCGGTCCAGCCTCTCGCCGAGCCCGGTGATCGTGCCGAGCCGGAACGTGCCGCGGCTGCCACCGGTCAGCTCTGCGGCCACGGCGCGGGCGGCGTCCTCTGCCGCGAGGACGGCGCGCGCTGCGGGAAGGAAGGCCTGCCCGGCCGCTGTGAGGCGGACGAGCCGGGGCGTCCGGTCGAAGAGCTCGATCTTCAGCTCGCGCTCCAGCCGCCGTATCTGCTGGCTGACGGCCGGCTGCCCTATGACCAGCCGCTCCGCCGCCCGTCCGAAGTGCAGTTCCTCCGCGACGGTGACGAAGTAACGCAGCTGTCGCAGCTCCACGGGCCGGCTCCTTTCCCTGTTCCCTGTGTCTTCCCGGTCCTGTTGTTTCGGTTCGATCCTGCCGCACGGGTAGGTCGCGGGTGCACGGCCTCCGGGCCCGGTCCAGGAGGCAGGCGCATGGCTGGGGTGTGAACCTCAAGGTCTATGCGTATTGCGCATAGACCTTGATAGGGTGTGTGTCATGGGTTTGGGGTTGGAGGAGTCGCTTCGGCTGACGGTCGCCGCATTGATGCAGGCGACGGGGGAGTCGCAGCGGGCGGTCGCCGAGGTGCTGGGGCTGACGCAGACGCAGGTGTCGCGCCGGCAGTCGGGCGCCGCCTCGTGGACCCTGGATGATGTGGATGCTCTGGCGGTGCATTACGGCATCGGGGCGTTGGACCTCCTGGCGGGCCCGACGCGGGCGTGCGAGGTCTTGCCCGCCGACCGGCGCCGGACCGCTGTGGTGAAGAAGAGGGTGCGCTCGGGTGAGTGATTTCGAGACGATCGATTCCCTGCTGGCTGCTGTCGGCCCGGAAGCCGAGTTGCCCGCTCCCGGTGTGCGCAGGGAGCTGCGGGAGCGGGCCCGGCTGTCCAAGGCGCAGGTCGCCAGGGCGCTGGGCGTGAGCCCGTCCACGGTCGCCGGCTGGGAGGGCACGCGGGATCCGGCCGGTGAGATCCGCACGAAGTACGCCTATCTGCTGGACGGGCTGGCTGCCAAGTTCCCGGCGGAGCCCGCCCCGGAGGCTGCTGCTGCCTCCGTCTCTGCCTCCGTTCCTGCCTCCGTCCCTGCTTCCGGTATCGCTGCCGGGCTGCCCTCTGCCGGCAACGGCGAAGCTGAGGGCGATGACGTAGAGGTCCTGGCGGAGGCCGAGCCGTGTGTGCTGTGCGGTTCGCCGGCCGGAAGCCGGGTGGCGGGCTTCGCTCAGCATCTGGACCCGGCCGACTGCGGGACGGTGGCCCCGGCGCCGGTCCGGGCCACGGCGGTAACCCCAGCCCCGGCCGCAACCCGGGCTACCGTTGCGCCTTCCCCCGATCCCGAGCCCGAGCCCGCCACGCGTACCCGAGGCCCTGCCCGGCGCGCGTTCCAGGAGCCGTCCGGCCCCGTCGACCTGATCGGTAAGGCGGTGCGGGCCGCGCTCACCGAGCACCAGGGAGACGTGGAAGCGGCCACCGCTGCACTGCTGAAGCGGGCGATCCCGGATGCGATGCGGCTGCTGGACGAGACCCGTAAGGGCGCTCGCTACGACGTCGTCGCCCACCCGTGGATTCCCGACATCCTGAAGAAGCAGACTGCGCGCGGCGCGGACCAGGTCTGGGAGGCCCGCCCCAAGTGGACCCGCCACGAGCTCCCGCCCGGTCGGCACGAGGTCACCGCGCTCGACGTCAACGGCGCCTACCTCTCCGCCCTCAAGACCCACCTCCCGCTCGGGCAGCTGGAGCACTCCGCGGGCCTCCCGCACGACCGCCGCCGCGCAGGCGTCCACCTCATCACCCCACCCGCGTGGGAACACGAAGCAGTGCTGCCGAACCCGATCGGCCAGCGCGACGAACCCGGCCCGCTGTGGGTCACCGAACCCACCCTGCGCCTCCTGCTGCGCCTGTCCGGCCCGAAGTACGGGCTGTGCGACCCGCCCGTCGTCCACGAGTCCTACACCTCCGGCGCCACCGAGAACCTCCTGGAGAAGTTCCGCGTCGCCATGAAGGACGCCCGCGATGCCGCGATTGCCGCCGGCGATACGGTGACGCTGGAGTATGTGAAGGCGATGTACTCGAAATTCGTCTCCACGATGGGGGAGTCGAATTACAACCGCGAGCTCTACCGCCCCGACTGGATGCACATCATCCGGTCCCAGGCGTTCGCCAACCTCTGGATGAAGGCCCTCAAGGCCCACGACGAGGGGCTGACGGTCGTCCGTGCCATGGGCACCGACGAGCTTCACGTCACCGGCGACTGGCGCCGTGTCTTCCCCGAAGGCCGCGGTGTTACCGAGGTCAAGGTCAAAGACGTCTACAGTGCCGGACATGACGCCGCGACGGGCGAGGACCCCGCGACGGGCGAGGGCCTCGTCACGGGCGAGGGCCTCGTCACGGGTGAGGAAGAGGAGTAATGCCGGAGAGGAACATCGACTTCGGGAAGTTCGGCGCCCGGGGAATCAAGGGCAGTGAAGCCGTCGCGCGCAAGCTCGACGAACTCGCGGGCGGTATCACCACGCCGGTCACCGCCAAGCGCGGCCTGATGGCTCGCCTGCACTACCTGACGCGAACGGCACACGCCCGCCAGGCCGCCCGTGACGCGGGCCTGACCGTCACGGACCGCACCTTGAAGGCGTGGCTCGAGGAGAGACGGAAGCCGACCAAGGCCAACCTGGAGCGCATCGAGCAGGCCTACCGTACGGTGCGCCGCCACAACGTCGCCCGTCACCTCCTGCGCCGGCTGAACGCGCGGGGCGGGACCCGGGTGGAGATCCACCCTCTCAACCAGTCGCAGGTACCGCGGCAACTGCAGCGGGTCGTGGAGTACCGCACGATGAACGTGCGCCGCTGGGACCGCATCGTCGACGCCTGGGCGGCCGGCGACGCCCAGGGCCTCGACGACGCCTGGACCGACACGATCGTGGACCTGGGCTCGCAGTGGGGCCAGTACGAGTACGTGACCAACGTCGGCTTCGCGGCGTGAGCCGTCCGCTCACGACACCAGGCTCTGCTCCTCCAATTCGGTCAGCTTCACGGTGCACAGACCGCCGCGCTCGGTTTTGACGTCCGTCACCTTGAGCTGTGTGCCCGGCGAGAGGATGAATTCCTCCTCGCCCGTGAAAGCGGAGAAGCTGCTGATGCCCACCGCACGGGCGGGAACCACCTCGAAGAGTGTCCGCTTGCCGCGGCTGCCGAGGAACGCCCGGGCCACGCCGAGGTTGGGCGTGCACGAAGAAACGCCCCACCAGGTCACGGTCCGCCCGAGCGGGTATTGCGCGCGCAGGTCCAGCGACACCCCGCGCCACAACGGTTCGGTGCGCGCGGGAAGGTGCGAAACCGCCGAGAACAGCAGGCGCAGGTAAGGGAGGTACGGGACGAGCCTGGCCCGGTCCGGGGAGCGCAGGACCGTGTTGATCTCCCGGTAAAACGCGGATTCGCAGGTGTAAAGGTAGAGGGCGGCAATAGCGTCGGCGGAGAGACTGCCACTGCCGGCCGCCTCGTCCGCCCGCCTCTTACCGAATTCGTGCGACCGCTCGACGTGCCGGTCGAGACCGGACAGCACGGCGGCGACCGGCGAGACGGCGTCGCGGAATTCCATGAGCGGGGTGTCGAACACACCGGTGATCGCGGGAAGGGCGAGTCCCTCGTCCTTGACGCTGGCGAGCCGCTCCAGATAGAGCTGGTGCAGCTCCATGGTGGACGCGATGAACGCGCCCATGCGCTCGGCGACGCCGGCGTCCCCCGCCCCGCCGGGCCCCCCCGGGAGCGTGTTCCACCCCTTGCTCGGCAGCCAGTCGATCGGATCGGCACCCAGCGAGGCGAGGGCGTCGTTCACGACTCCGAAGTGGTCGCCCTCGCAGAAGATGTCGCCCTGCGCGGCCGGGTTCGAGTGGTCGATGTGCCGGACGTCGACCTCGGGGTACTTCTCCTGCAGTTGGAGGACGACCTTCTTCAGGCCGCGGGCGTGCGCTCCCCACCACGCGAAGACGACACCGCGGTCCTCCTCGTCGGCGTCCTGCTTGGCCTTGAGGATCTCTTCGACGATGCGCTCGGCGACCGGACGCCAGAATGCGGTGTGCGGATCGGCTCCCCGCCCTCCGTCACTGCTGGCGGTGAGCGCCGCGTTCAGCAGCAGCACGCCCTGCGTGAGCATCGCCTGGAACCACTCCGGCGGCTGGACGGTGTCCTGGTCCTTCAGCAGGGCACGAATGTCGGCGATCGGCGTCTTCTTGGGTATCCCGTACTTCCACATCGCCGCCGCCTTGATGATGCAACGGATGCTGACAACCCTGCCGAACTGGCTGTCCTTCCAGTCGTGGAAGGTGTTGTCGAACATGGCGATACCGGTGGCGCTTTCCGGTCGCGGATACGGATTCTGCCCGAATACGACGACCTTCCACTTGTGCGGTGGATTGGGCTTGAGCGCCTGGAAGGTCAGTTCGCGGACGGGAACGACCTCGGGTGCGCGGCCGGGGCCGATGAACCTGGCTGCGTCCGGCTGCGCTTCGATGACCGGCTTCAGCAGCGGAAGCCACGGTTCGCCGCCGCCCTTGAAGAGTTCGGCGAGGGCGAGAGGGTCATGCGGATCGGGCTGGGCCGGGGTGTGGGCATCGCTCATGGTGCAGGGACTCCGAAGTCGTCGAACCGTGCTGATGGAGGCACGAAGAGTGAGGTGGGTGATTTCCGCAGTGCTTCTGCAGTGCTTCTGCAGTGCTTCCGCAGTGATTTCCGCGCAAAGGCCCTGAAAAGTGACGCAAGGGAGCCCGAAGTGTCATGCGAGGGGAACCGGCGGGCTCGCGTCGTCGTGTCAGAGGTGGGGCTGGGCTGACTGACCTGCGGAAATCTGGCGGCAGGCTAGCACCGGCTCAGTGCGCTCGCAATCGTGACGCCAGGTCACGGACCGGCACTGTCATCGGCGTTGCCGGTCGTTGTCAGTGGGTCACTGTAGCGTCGTGAACAGTTGAAGGACGTTGCTCGATCGGAGTGAATGATGACCGTGAACCGCGCCGTGCAGACGCCGCTCAGAGTGGTGCTGGCCGACATCAACGCCGGAGTGGTGGAGGCGTGGCAGGCGGCGTTCGCCGACACCCCGGGGATCGAGATCCGCAAGGGTTCGATCCTGGAGGAGAACGTCGACGCCTGGGTCAGCCCCACCAACTCCCGGGGCCGTATGGACGGCGGGGTCGACGCGGTCATCAAGCGGCACCTCGGAGCCGGCATCCAACTGCGCGTGCAGCGAGCGATCCGCGACCGGTTCGCGGGAAGCCTTCCGGTGGGAAGCGCGGTGTGCGTTCCGTCGGGCGCGGTCAACCCCAAGTTCCTGATATCGACGCCGACGATGGAACAGTCCTCGCAGAACGTGCGGGAGACGTTGAATGTGGCCCTGGCGTGCGCCGCCGCCTTCCAGGCGATCCACCAGCAGAACGAGAAGGCGCCGGGCAGCATCGAGTCGGTGGCGCTGGTCGGCATGGGCGCCCGGACCGGCCGGGTGCCGGCACGCGTGTGTGCCAACCTGATGTGGACGGGCTACACGCTCTTCAACGACTACTGCTTCGAGGACTACGACGACCTGCGCAGCACGATCATCGCGCAGCTCGACGACCTTGAGGAGGCGCCCGACGACAAGCGGATACGTATCGCGCCGCCCGAGCGCTCCGCCTCCCGTCGCTGACCGAGGGGGCCGTATGGCTGCGTGCGCCATGGAGCTGGGCAACAGTGTGGTGGGGCACCACATCGGGCTCCTTGGCGCCCCGGCCTAGGGTGCGGACATGACCGCGCCTGATGCCTCCGACTCACCGGTCCCGTTGGACACTTCGGCTTCGCACGACCTCCCGGACCCGCCCGACTCGCCCGATCGGACTCCCCTCCACCCGGTGGCCACCGCGCTCGACCTGCGCGGGCGTACGGCGCTTGTCACCGGGGCCGCGGGCGGCATCGGAGCCGCCTGCGCCCTGCGGCTGGCCGCCGCCGGAGCGCGGGTCCGGGCCCTGGACCGTGACGCCCCCGGCCTGGACGCCCTCTGCGCGCGCTCGGCGCACCTGCCGGGCACCGTCGAGAGCGTGCTCCTCGACCTCACCGACCTCGACGCGGCCGAGGAGGCGGCCGTCGGCACCGACATCCTCGTCAACAACGCCGGCACCCAGCTCGTACGCCCCATCCAGGACTTCCCGCCCGAGGAGTTCCGCGCCGTCCTCACCCTCCTGCTGGAGGCCCCCTTCCGGTTGCTGAGAGGAGCCCTGCCGCACATGTACGAACGGGGCTGGGGCCGCGTCGTCAACGTCTCCTCCGTGCACGGCCTGCGGGGATCCCCCTACAAGTCCGCCTACGTAGCCGCCAAGCACGGCCTCGAAGGACTGTCCAAGGTCACCGCCCTCGAAGGGGCACCACACGGAGTCACGTCGAACTGTGTGAGCCCCGGCTACGTGCGCACCCCCCTCGTCGAGAAGCAGCTCGCCGACCAGGCAGCCCTCCACGACATCCCGGTCGAGAGCGTCCTGACGGGGATCCTCCTGGCGGACTCGGCCCTCAAGCGCCTCATCGAGCCCGGCGAGGTCGCCGAGGCCGTGGCCTATCTGTGCGGACCGCACGCTTCGCTCATCACCGGCACCACCTTGACGATGGACGGCGGATGGACCGCCCACTGACCGGCGATGGCGGCGATCGTGCGCTGACTGGCGCACCGTCACTCACCGACGGTAAGCCTGTGCCCATGTCCGAGTCCGAGTCCGAGTCCATGTCCGAGGCCAAGTCCGAGACCGAGTCTGCGTCCGCATCCGTGTCCGCCGATCACACCGAGACCCCGTACCTCGCGCTGCTCGCCCGTGGCGCGCCCGCCGGGGAGTACGAGCGTCCGGTGCTGCGCGCCCGCGCCGACGGGGCGTCGCCGGACCGGCTCGCCGCCCTCGACCGGGCCAAGTACCTCGCCCTGCGCGTACGGGCCGAGCTGGAGGACCGGCGGCGGCGCGAGGCCGAGCTGTCGGCCCTCTTCGCCACCGCCCACGACCTGGCGGGCCTGCGCGACCTCGACGCGGTGCTCCAGGCCATCGTGGAACGGGCCCGCTCCCTCCTGGGCACGGACGTCGCGTACCTCACCCTCCACGACCCCGCCGCCGGCGACACGTACATGCGCGTCACCGACGGCTCGGTCTCGGCCCGCTTCCAGCAGCTGCGGCTCGGCATGGGGGAGGGGCTGGGTGGACTGGTCGCACAGACCGCCCGCCCCTACGTCACGGACGACTACTTCGACGACCCGCGTTTTCAGCACACCCGGGCCATCGACTCGGGGGTCCGGGACGAGGGCCTGGTCGCGATCCTCGGGGTGCCGCTCAAGCTCGGCAGCCGCGTCATCGGGGTGCTCTTCGCGGCGGACCGCCGCGCCCGCGTCTTCGAACGCGGTCAGACGGCGCTCCTCGCCTCGTTCGCCGCGCACGCCGCCGTCGCCATCGACACGGCGAACCTGCTGGCCGAGACCCGTTCCGCCCTCGCCGGGCTGGAGGCCGCCAACGAGATCGTCCGCGACCGCAGCGCCGTCATCGAGCGCGCCTCCGACGTCCACGACCGGCTGACCGAACTCGTCCTGCACGGCGGCGACGTGCACGACGTCGCCGCGGCCGTCGCGGAGAGCCTGGGCGGGAAGGTCGTCTTTCTGGAGGCCGGTCAGTGTCCGGCGGCCGCCGTGGACCGCTCCCGCGCCGTAGCCATACGCCACGAGGACGGCTGGTACGTCGCCGTCTCCGCAGGCGCCGAACTCCTCGGTGCCCTCGTCCTGTACGGACACCCCGCGCTCGACCCCGTAGACCAGCGCACCTTGGAACGGGCCGCCATGGTCACCTCACTGCTGCAACTCGCGAGCCGCCAGGCCGGCGAGGCCGAGCAGCGGGTACGGGGAGAGCTGCTCGACGACCTCCTCGACGCGCCCGGCCGCGACCCCCGCCTGCTGCGTGAGCGCGCTGCCCGCCTGCGCGCGGACCTGGACACGCCGCACGTCGTCCTGGCGGCGAGGGTGGTGGCGGAGGAGGGTCACGAGGGCGACGACGAGACCGGAACCGTGTGGCCCCCGCCCGCGGATCACCGGCAACGCCTGTGGTCCGCGGCATCCCACCTGGCGGCGACCCGGCACGGCCTGGCCGCCGCCCGGGACGGCGGGACGGTGCTGCTGTTGCCGTACGACGGCCGATGCAGCGCCTCCGAAGCGGCTCGCCGAGCGGCCCGCCAGCTGGGAGCCGCAGTTCCGGGAGGCGTCACGGTAGGGGCCTCCACGCCCGTACCCGCACCGGCGGCCGACCCCGCAGCCGTGGCCGACGCCTACGCCGAGGCGCGGCGCTGCCTCGACGTCCTGCAACTGCTCGGCCGGGACGGGGAGGGTGCGGCGGCCGACGACTTCGGCTTCGTAGGGCTGCTGCTCGCCGAGGCGGGCGGCGGGGGAGGGGACCGCATCGGCCGGTTCGTGGCGCGCACCATAGGGCCCGTCGTCGAGTACGACGCGCGGCGCGGCACGGCGCTCGTCCCCACCCTCGACGCCTACTTCGCCGGCGGCATGAGCCCGGTGCGGACGAAGGACGCCCTGCACGTGCACGTCAACACCGTCGCCCAGCGTCTGGACCGCGTCGGTCGTCTGCTGGGTCCGGACTGGCAGACGCCTTCCCGGACCCTGGAGATCCAGCTGGCCCTGAAGCTGCACCGCCTCGCGACCCCGACCTTGGCCCCGACCCAGCCCCCGGCGGCGGGGCGTCGAGGACACGATGGCGGGTCTCCGGCGCGAGACCGACCGCGACCAGGGTGAGCACGACGGCGGCGATCACGTACAGGGCGACCGGCGTACCGCTTTCGTACTCCGCGAGCAGCGCGGTGGCGATCAGCGGTGCCGGGGCACCGGCGGCCACGGAGGCGAACTGCGCGCCGATCGAGGCGCCCGAGTACCGCATCCGGGTCGCGAACATCTCCGAGAAGAAGGCCGCCTGGGGCGCGTACATACCGCCGTGAAGCACCAGCCCGACGGTGACGGCGGTCACGAGCCCGCCGAAGCTCGCGGAGTCCACGAGCGCGAAGAACGGAAAGGCCCACAGCCCCACGCCCGCGGCCCCGATCAGATACACGGGCCGCCGGCCGATCCGGTCCGAGAGGGCGCCCCAGGCGGGGATGGCCGCGAAGTGCACGGCGGAGCCGATGAGCACGGCGTCGAGGGCGGTCTGCTTGGACAGCTGGGTGTGCTCGGTGGCGTAGACGAGGATGAAGGCGGTGATGACGTAGTAGCTGATGTTCTCCGCCATCCGGGCGCCCATCGCGACCAGAACGTCACGCCAGTGGTCGCGCAGCACGGCAACGAGCGGGGGCTTCTCCGGCTCGCCCGAGGAGGCCCGGGCAAGGGCGGCCTTGAAGACGGGCGACTCGTCCACGGACAGCCGGATCCACAGCCCGACGACCACCAACACCCCGGACAACAGGAACGGCACTCGCCACCCCCACGACAAGAACGCCGACTCGGAGGTCGAGGCGGTCAGCACGGACAGCACCCCAGTAGCAAGCAACTGCCCGGCAGGCGCCCCCGTCTGCGGCCAAGCGGCCCAGAACCCCCGCCGCCGCGCATCCCCGTGCTCGGAAACCAACAACACGGCCCCGCCCCACTCCCCACCCAAGGCAAACCCTTGGACGAGCCGGAGCAGCGTGAGCAGCACGGGCGCCAGCGACCCGACGGCAGCATGCGTAGGCAACACCCCAATGGCACACGTAGCACCCCCCATCAACACCAAACTCACCACCAACAACCGCTTGCGCCCCAACCGATCCCCGAAGTGCCCGAACACCAACGCCCCGACGGGCCGCGCGACGAACCCGACGGCGTAGGTGAGAAAAGACAGCAGCGTCCCGACAAGCGGATCCGAACCGGGAAAGAACAGCTTGTTGAAGACGAGCGCGGCAGCGGACCCGTAGAGAAAGAAGTCGTACCACTCGATGGTGGTCCCGATGAGACTGGCGACGACGATGCGGGGGAGTGAGCTGGGAGTTGGCGGATGCGTGGCGGGGGTGGTCATGGTCACCACTTCCGGGTGGGGGAGAGGTGTGTCAATGCGTCGCCACACCGTAGGAAGCGGCAGGTCAGGGGCCTATGTGGTGGGGCTACACAGTTCGGGTCCGGAGTGTGCGCGGGGCGCCCATGAGAGGAGGAAGCGGAGCGTTCGGGATCCCCAACTCGATTGAAGAAACCGGCGCGGAGAGTTGTCGCCAATCGGCAGTATTTGATGCCTGGGTGCTGACTCCCGTACTGACTTCGTGCTGACTACGGAGCGTTGAACTCGGGCATTTGGGTGCGAGTGGACTGGATGTACCGCGTCGGATGGTCACTCAAGCCGGCACGGTGAAGGCCCCGTATCGCCCAGTTCTACCTGCCCCCAGTCCGGCCCAGGACCGGGTGTCACTTTCCGTGCCATGTCGCTTCAGCGTGGGTGGAGAGCACCAAGAGACAGCGCAGAAGATGGACGCCGACGGCCCTTCATTCAATGGCGGGGGGTGATGTAGGTCTGTTGGCAAGGTGGAGTTGGAGTTCGCGGTGGCGGAATTGGTAGGCCGATCCGGCAGTGCGCAGCAGGCCGAGCTGGCGGCAATCGTGGAGGAACCGTCCCAGGCGCCAGGGCAGCCGCTTGTGCACACACACCAGGAAGGCAGAGGTCTGAGAGCAAAGCCATGAGCCCGAAGGACTCGGCACGGAAGGGCCGCCGCCACCTCGTGCCGCCGAGAGTCGCGAGGGGAAAACCAGACCGAGGGTGATCGCATGTCGGCCCGCTGCCCTGCCGGAGACAGCCAAGCCCGGCCGGGTTCGGAGCTCTCTGGGAACTGGTCCGCGGCGCGGAGTGGGGGATCCGGATTGTGATGCGATGCGCGGCCCCGCAGCGGCAGCAATACCGGATCAGCTGCCCGCCAGAATCCGCCCAGAGGCCGCCCCGTTCGCGACCAGCCGGTTCGGTTCACTGTAAATACCGGGTTGTTCGGGGGCTGAGGAGGACGGGGGTCTCCACATCCATGTCATTAAAGCCCGACGCAACGGGATCCGGTGTCCAAGTCAGGTGTGCAATTCCAGGTCGGGCGCCTGTACGCAAGGGTGCTCCCTGAGGTGATGGAAAATCAAGGGTAGATTCCTGTTGGGCTGCGGGATTTGTCGATTCCTGCGGGGATGCGAGGAGACTGGTGTCGGAACTGTTGGCGGGCGATATTATCGCCCATGCTGGGAGAACGCCGGACGCGCCGGCGCTGTTATGGAACGGTGCCGTCGTCACCTATGCGGACCTGACGGAAATCAGTCGGCGGGCCGCTGAAAGGATCGGTTTATCGACGTTACCAAGAAGTATGCCGATCGGCCTTCGGGCCAGGAAATCACCGGAATCGATCGCGACAGTCCTCGCCTGTCTCGCCGCCGGCCGGACGGTGTTCCTACCGTCGCCCGACCTCGGACGGAACGTGCTGGACCGGCTGGCGCGACGAGCCGGCTGTCCAAGCCTGCTGACAGCGGAGGACGGTCCGGGGGACGACGGTCCGGGGGACGACGGTCCGGCGGACGACGGTCAGGGGGTCGAGGGCGAACGGTCTACCCGCCCCGGCACACCTGCCACGGAACCCGCACAGGCCGCCCGGCCCGTACCGTCCGCGGCCGTCGTGCCGCCGGACACGAGTCTCCTTCTCTCCACCTCGGGGTCGACCGGTCTTCCCAAGCTCGTGCCGCTCAGCTGCGCGGCCGTGGACCGGTTCACCGCATGGGCGGCCGGACCCTTCGGGATCGGACCGGGGACGAGAGTCCTCAGCTATGCGCCGCTGAACTTCGACCTCACACTGCTCGACATCTGGACCACCCTGCGCCAGGGCGGCTGCGTGATCCTCGTCGACCCGGAACGAGCCGCCAACCCGCACTATCTGGCGAAGCTCCTGCATGACACCCGGCCCGAGGTCGTCCAGGCCGTACCCATGTTCTTCCGCTTGCTCACCCAGGCCTCGAAGAAGGCCCCCGACCGCGTCGCCGGCGTCCGGCACGTGCTGCTGACGGGCGACCACGCCCCTCGTCCGCTGCGCGGCACGATCGCGCGGATGTTCCCGGACGCCGTGTTCCACAACGTCTATGGGTGCACGGAGACCAACGACAGTCTGTTGTACTCGTGCACGGCCGAGGAGGCCGCGGAACGGGAGGTGCTCCCCCTGGGGCAGCCACTCCCGGGTGTACGCCTGTCCCTGTGGGAGACAGACGCGGTCCTGGACGGGCCGGGCGTCGGCGAACTGGTCGTCTCCACACCGTTCCAGGCGCACGGCTACCTCGGCTCGCAGGTGGCGGAGGGGAGGTTCTTCCAAGAGGGCCCGGAACTCGGTGCGCGTCACTGGTTCCGCACCGGTGACCTGGTGCGGCGCGCCCCCGACGGTGAGCTGACCCTGGTCGGCCGGAACGACTTCCAGGTCAAGGCCGCCGGCGTGCGCGTGAACGTGGAAGAGGTGGAGCGGGTGATCCTCAGCCACGAGCAGGTGCTCGACGCCGTCGTCGTCGCCGTATCCGACACCCTCGCCGGGACGCGTCTGTGCGCCCTCGTACGGACCCATCCCGACTCCGCTCTCAGCGGCTTGAAGCTTCTGGCGCACTGCTCGGCCAGGCTCGCCCGGCCGGCCGTGCCCACCGTGCACCTCACCCGGGACCCGCTGCCCGTCGGCCCGACGGGGAAGCCCGACCGGGCTCGCATCCGCGATGAGTTCCGGACGGATCCGGCGCTCGTCTGACTTCCCGCGGGCCGGGGGCCGACACACCGTCACCTCCGCGCCGACCGGTTTCACGTCGTGCCCGCAACGCATGCCACTCGATTCCCTGGAGATTCCTGTATGAGTCTGGAACACGAGATCACCGAGCACATCGTGTCGACCTATCTGCCCGGAACTCCGGCCCATGACCTCGCGCCGTCACTGGACCTGTTCGACAGCGGAGTGGTGAGCAGTCTGCAACTTCTCGAACTCATCGAGTGGCTGCGCAGTCGCTATGCCATTCCGGTGGACGACCTGGCGCTGTCTCCACGGTCGTTCCGCTCCGTGGCGGCGATACGGGAATTCGTGGAGAACGCCCAGGAGCTGTCCTACGCGCTAGCGGACGGGGAATGACAGGATGATCGTCAGAAGGAAAGAAGAAGTGAAGACCGTCGAATGGGGAAACGGTCTCAGTTATCGCTTCCTCCTGCAGGGCGACCGGATGGGATTCACTGTCTGCCACACCGTGGTCCGGGCCGGCACCAAGTCACGGCTGGAATACCGTCGTCACCTGGAGGCCTGTTACTGCATCGCCGGACGCGGCTGGGTCTCCACCACCGACGGCGGTACCGCGCACGAACTGCTCCCGGGCGTCCTCTACGCGCTCGACGAGCACGACGCACACTTCCTGATCGCGGCTCCGGACGTCGATCTCGAGCTGATCAGCGTCTTCAACCCGCCGCTCCAGGGCGATGAACGGCACGCCCTGGACGAGGACGCGTTCTCGCAATACTGAGGAGACCTCGAGTGATTCGGTGGAGCGACGAGCAGAAGGCGCTGCGGGCCGTGGCCGAGAAGGCCGGCGAGGCCGTGGGCGCCGATCACCTGGAGCGTGACGGTCCGGGCAGCTTCTCATGGGACGGCTGGGCGAGATTGCGCGACATCGGCCTGTTCGGGGCCCCGTTCGACGCCGCATGGGGCGGGGCGGAGCTGGACCTGCCGACCACGATGTACGTCCTGGAGGGGCTGGGCCACGGCTGCCGCGACGCCGGCCTGACCTTCTCGGCCGTCACACACCTGGTCAGCACGGGCGTACCAGTGCAGCGTTTCGGCTCGGAGTTCTTGAAGGCGCGCTACCTGCCGGCCGTCTGCGCCGGGTCGATGATCGGAGCACACGCGATCACCGAGCCGGAAGGCGGTTCCGACGTGCTGAACATGCGCACCACGGCCGTCGCCGATGGCGACGCGTTCGTTCTCAAGGGCATCAAGTCGTTCGTGAGCAACGGTCCGATCGCTGATCTGGTGGTCGTCTACGCACGTACCGCGGCGGCGGGTGCCCTGGACGGCATCACCGCGTTCCTGGTCCCGGCGGACACGCCCGGCCTCGGAGTCGGTGCACCGATCGGCAAGATGGGCCTGCGTACCTCGCCCGCTTCGGAACTGTTCCTCGACGACGTCCGGGTACCCCGCACCCACGTTCTGGGAGCGGTCGGTTCGGGATTCCTCGTCCTGGACGAGGTGATGAAGTGGGAGATCCTGTGCTCGTTCGCAGGCACCCTCGGCGAGATGTGCCACCGGCTGGAACGATGCGTCGACCAGGTCCGCAACCGCGTCCAGTTCGGCGTGAACATCGGTGCCAACCAGGCGATTTCACACCGGATCGTCGACATGCGGATGGACGTGGAGACATCCCGGAAGTGGCTCTACGACACGACGGAGAAGTTCGCCGACAAGCAGGGCATAGCCACGGACCTGGCCATCACCAAACTCGTGGTCAGCGAGGCGAACGTCCGGTCGGCGTTGGCGGCGGTGCAGATATTCGGCGGAGCCGGATACAGCACCGAGTACGGGATCGAGAAGGAGCTGCGGAACGCGGTCGCCGGAACCATCTACTCCGGCACCTCGGAAATGCAACGGCAGCGACTCGCCTCATTCATGGGCCTGCACAAGTCCACAGCGCGGCAGGGAAGTTAGAGGAGTGCACACATGACGGAGAGTCTCGACGCGGCACTGAGCCCGACGGAGTTCCTCGACCACGAGTCCCCGGTGGTCCGCGAGTTCGTCGACCGGGCCCTCTCGGACACCTGCGCTTCTACGGACACGGACCGGGCCGTCGCGCTGTACTACGCGGTCCGGGACGGCATCCGGTACGAGGTCTACGACGCCGATCTGTCCCGCCGGGGCCTGACGGCGAGCCGGATCATCGAACGGGGCGCTGGTTTCTGCGTCCACAAGTCCATCGTGTACGCGGCCGCGCTGCGCGCCGTGGGCGCCCCCAGCCGGATCGTCTACGCAGACGTACGCAACCACCTCGCCTCTCCACGGCTGCGGGAGCTGGTCGGGGGCGACGTCTTCCGCTTCCACAGCCTCACGTCGGTCCGCCTCGGCGGCACCTGGCTCAAGGCGACTCCGGTCTTCAACAAACTGCTCTGCCGGCTCTACGGCATCAAGCCGCTCGACTTCGACGGCCGAACGGACAGTCTCTACCACTCCTACGACGAGGAAGGGCGACGGCACATGGAGTTCCTCGCCCTGCGCGGTGAGTTCGACGACGTTCCCTATTCCCTGGTCACCGATGGCATCAGGCAGGCGCATCCGCTGCTCTTCGCGAGAGCGGACCGGACGGTCGCCGGCTCGCTCGTCACGGAGGCTACCGCTATGGAGGGTTCCTGACATGCCGAGGACGAAGTTCTCGTTGGCTGAGGCCGACATACCGACCCACTGGTACAACATCGCCGCGGACCTGCCGGGACCGCCGCTCGCACCGGCGATCAACGCGGACACGGGCAAGCCCCTGACGCGCTCCGAGATGGCCCGCACCATGCCGGAGCCGCTGATCGATCAGGAGGTCGGCACGGACCGCACCTACGAGATCCCCGAGCAGGTCCGGGAACTATACGCCTTGTGGCGGCCCTCACCGCTGTTCCGCGCCCACCGCCTGGAACGGGCCTTGGACACCCCGGCCCGGATCTACTACAAGTACGAGGGCGTGGCACCGACCGGGAGCCACAAGCCCAACACGGGCATCCCGCAGGCCTACTACAACAAGCTGGTCGGCAAGGTGGGCCTGGTCACCGAGACGGGCGCCGGCCAGTGGGGCAGTGCCACCGCGCTGAGCGCCTCGTTCTTCGGCATGACCGCAAAAATCTACATGGTCAAGGTGAGCTACCGTCAGAAGCCCTACCGCAGGTCACTGATGGAGACGTACGGCGCGGTCTGCGTGCCGAGCCCCAGTCCGGAGACGGCGGTCGGCCGGGCCGTGCTCGCCGGCGACCCGGACAGCCCCGGCAGCCTCGGCATTGCCACCTCGGAGGCGCTGGAGGCGTTCGCCCAGGATTCCTCACTCGGCTATGTGCTCGGTAGTGGGGCCAACCATGTCCTGCTCCACCAGACGGTGATCGGCCAGGAGGCCGTCCGGCAGATGGAGCTGGCCGAGGACTACCCGGACATCGTGGTCGGCTGCGCGGGCGGGGGCAGCAACCTCGCCGGCCTCGCGTTCCCCTTCCTGGGCGCCATGCTGCGCGGCGGCACACCGGTGCGGGTGATCGCGGCGGAGCCGGCCGCCTGCCCCACCCTGACCAAGGGCTCCATCGTGTACGACTACGCCGATACCGGCCGTCTCGGCCCGCTGTTCCGGATGCATTCGCTCGGCCACGAGTTCGTGCCACCGCCCGTGCACGCCGGCGGGCTGCGCGCGCACGGCATCGCTCCGCTGGTCAGCCGCGCGGTGGAGGACGAGCTGATCGAGCCCGTCGCCGTAGGCCAGGTCGCCTGTCTGAAGGCGGGCGTCACCTTCGCCCGCGCCGAGGGCGTCCTGCCGGCGCCCGAGTCGACGCACGCTGTCCGCGTTGCCATCGACGAGGCGGTGCGCTGCCGGGAGGAGGGCGTCTCCCGGGCCATCCTGTTCGGTCTCTCCGGCCACGGCCATTTCGACCTGGCCGCCTACGACTCGTACTTCGCCGGTGAGCTGACCGAGGCCGAGGCCGACGACCGGACGCTGGACCGGGCCGCGGCGAGCATCCCTCAGGTGGCCGCCGTATGACCGTGCGGCGCTCCACCGATCCGGAGCCGCCTACGGCCGGCGCACCGGCGGCCCTCGCGGGAGCCGGGACGGCCGCCGTCGTCGACGCCCACGGCATGGGTGCCTTCCTGCCCGCGGCCCTGGCGCGGCACGGGGTCGCGTGCGTCCACGTGTGCTCCGACACCCCCGGCCCCCAGAGCCGGGCGGCCGGGGACGTCGCCGTGGAGATACGGCACCACGGCGACGTGGCCGCCACTGCCCGGGCGCTGCGGATGCACGGCGTCGGCTTCGTCATCGCCGGAAACGAGTCGGGCGTCCTCCTCGCCGACCGACTCTCCGCGGAACTCGGCACGCCCGGCAACGGCATGGCACGGCCGACAGCCAGGCGGGACAAGTACGAGATGATCCAGGCCGTCCGCGAGGCCGGCCTGGCCACCGCGGCGAGCATCGCCACCTCGTCCGCGCGGGAACTCACACAGTGGGCGCGGGACCACGGTTCCTGGCCCGTGGTGCTCAAACCGAGGGCCAGCGTCGGTACGGACAACGTCCGCTTCTGCCACTCGGAGCAGGACCTGAAGGAGGCGTTCGAGGCCGTCATCGCCAGCACCGACCACTACGGCGGTCGCAACACGACGGTGCTCGCCCAGGAGTGCCTGCACGGCGACGAGTACTTCGTCAACACCGTGAGCCGCGACGGAGCCCACCACCTGGTGGAGGTGTGGAAGTATCACAAGAGCCCCATCGACGGCGCCCGTCCGATGTATGACTTCGAGGAGCCGGTTCCGCCGGCTGCCCCGGCCGTTGCCACCGTCGTGCCGTACGTCCTGTCCGTCCTGGACGCGCTGGAGATTCGCAACGGGGCGGCGCACACCGAGGTGATCCTCACCGTGCGCGGGCCGGTCCTGGTCGAGAGTGCCGCGCGGATCGGCGGAGCGCACGCCCCCGCGGTGGTCTCGCGGTTCCTCGGCACCGACCAACTCGATTGCGTGGCACGGGCCATCGCCCGTCCCGAGGACCTCGCAGAAGGGCGGCTGCCCCGCTACCGGCCCTCGTCCCGGCTGCGGTACGTGACCCTCATCAACCCTTACGAGGCGGCAGTCCTGTCGGCCCAGCACTTGGCGGAGTTGCGGTCACTGGACTCCTTCGTCGACCTGGTCCTCACTCTCCCTCAGGACGCACCGCTGCCCCGCACCGTCGGTCTGTTCACCTCACCCGGCTACCTGTACCTCGCCGCCGACACGGCCCGGGTCGAAGCGGACTACCGGCGGCTGCGCGACCTCGAGAAGAACGGCCTCTACGCCGCGCCCCGCGGCGACCGGCAGGCCTGACCCCCGCGTGACACCACCCATGGAAAGGCACCCGCATCCCATGACCCGGACGAAGTCCTCCCTCGACGGTCTCGCCGACTATCCGGCCGACTGGGCGCACCGCGCCAAGCGGATCTTCCCTGGCGAGCCCCTGTACCTGCCCGGAGCCTGTCTGAAGTGGTACGACATCCGAGGCGCCGACCAGGACGCCACCCCGAAGGTCAGCGCTGAGGCGCGGGACTTCCTGGCTGCAGAGACCGCGGCCGGACAGCTCGAGTTCCACCAGGAACTGGGGTTCGTCCTGCTGCACCGGGACGGCGCGAAGTACTTCATGCTCGTGTGCGTCTGGCGGGACAGGAACGAGATGTGGCAGGGCCTCTACTACAAGGACGACGCGGGCTTCCTGCCCTACCCGCCGAAGGCCGGCTTCCTGCGGCCCACTCAGAGCATCGAGGAGCTCGACGCCACCGCCCATGAGCGGCGTGGCTGGTCCCGGTACCTGCTCTCGGCGCGCGACCACGCCGCCAAGCAGGCGTATCTCGGCGACCTGTGCACCGGCGAACTGGTCTAGTCACATGTCGACATCATGGAAGCAACCGCGACCCCCCGCACCCCCTGTGCCCGGCGGCCGCCGGCTGGTCGTCCTCGGCGTGGCCGCCAGCGATTCCCATGTGGTGGCCAACCAGCTCATCGCTCATTTCCTGGGCGAGGTCGGCTTCCGCGTGGTCAACCTGGGCGCGTGCACCTCCGTCGAGGAGTTCGCCGACGCCTGCGCGGCACACCCGGAGGCCGAGGCGGTCCTGATCGGCAGCCTCAACGGCCATGTCCACGAGGACCTGCGCGACCTGGCGGAGGCCAAGCTGTCGGGCCGCATCCGGTGTCCGGTCGTGGTCGGCGGGAACCTGTCGGTGGGCAGCAGGAAGGACCCCTCGGCCCTGGCCCGGCTGTACGCCTGCGGCGTGGACCGGATCGTGGCGGATCCCGCCGACCTGCCCGCCGTACTGGACGAACTGCGGGCCGCCCGGGTCACGGACAGGCGATTCACGCAGCTGGCCGCGTCATGAGCCGGCCGGGTTCCCTCTCCTCTGCGGGGCGCCGGGGGCGGAGGATGAGCGCCGAGGAGTCCGGCGCCCCGCCGGGTCTGCGGGAGTCCGTCTCCTACATCACCTCGTTGGGCAAGCCCACCGTGGCACAGGTACTCGGCGAGGTGCGGGCTCGGCGACGGGTGGCCGTTCAGCCCCGGTGCGGAGTGGGCGGCCACAAGGAGATGAAGGCGCTGCTCGTCGCCCTGGAGACGGAGGCCGAACCCGATGTCCTCACCGTGACCATCGACTCCCACACCCGGCTGCGGCGCTTCGAAGAGGCGGCGCACACCCTCGCCACGCGGCCGGAGAACCTCAACGGCTATCCGCTCGTCGCCCACGGGTGGCGCCGGGGCCGGGAGCTCAACGAGGCGGTCGCGGCCCCACTGGAGGTGCGGCACGGCTCGCCGGACCCCCGGATCCTCTTCGACGTCACTCTCGCCAGCGGCATCACGTCGTTCGAGGGGGGTGGGATATCGTACAACCTGCCCTACGCGAAGGCAGTGCCGCTGGCCACGTCGCTGACCGCATGGGAGGCCGTGGACAGAAGGTGCGGAGAACTGGCCGAGGCGGGGGTCGTGGTCGACCGGGAGTTCTTCGGGACCCTGACCGCCGTCCTGGTGCCGCCATCGGTCAGTTTGGCCGTCAGCGTCCTGGAGGCGGTGCTCGCCGCCCGGGCAGGAGTGCGGTGTGTCTCCGTGGCTTATCCGCAGGGCGGCCATCTGGCCCAGGACGTGGCTGCATTGGAGGCCATCCCGGAGCTGGCCGGGCGATACCTGCCGACGGGCGTCGACGTCCATCCTGTCCTGCACGAGTTCATGGGCGTCTTCCCGAGGCTGCGCCGCGACGCCGAGGACCTGATCCTCTACGGAGCCCTGGTGGCCCGGCTGGGCGGCGCCTCTAAGATCATCACCAAGACCCACCAGGAGGCGCTGGGCATTCCCGGTACCCGGGCGAACATCGAGGGGCTCAGGCTCGCCGACCGGTGCAACTCCCCGCTGCTCGGCTTCCTGTCCGTGGACCGGGACCAGGTACGCCGCGAGCGGGAATGGATCCTGGCCGAGGTCGACGAGATCGTCGAACCGGTCCTGGCGTGCCGGGATCTGATACCGGCGATCGTCGAGGCGTTCGACCGGGGCACCCTCGACATCCCGTTCAGCGCCAGCCGGTTCGCCCGGTCCCGGGTCATCCCGAAGCGGGACCCCGAAGGAGCCGTCCGCTACCTCTCCGCCGGCGGCCTCCCCCTGTCCGCCGCTGTGCTGGCGCGCCACCGGGAACTCTTGCGCCTGCCCGCGGGCCCCGGCCCGCTGGCCCGCTCGGTGCTCGCCGATCTGACCGCAGACATCAACTACTTCCCGAACCTGTTCAACGAGGGATCCCTGTGACTAGTCCGAAGCGCATCCTCCTTGTCGGAGGCCCGGGTCACCATCTCCAGAAGGCCAAGGACCTGGGCCTGGACGTCGTGTACTGCCAGTTCGAGCAGGACTTCGCTCCCGAACAGCGGGACATTGCCGACGACGTCCTGCTCACCGACTACACCGACTGGACGACCCTGCGGCCGCTGGTGGAGGAGGCTTACGAGAAGTGGGGCTTCTCGTGCGCCGTCTCAGTGACCGAGCCGGGCCTCGACCCTGCCGCTCGCGTCAACGACCTGCTGGGACTGGGCGGAACGCCGTACGAGGTGAGCCATCGGTTCACCGACAAGTGGCTGATGCGCCGCCGCCTTGCCGAGACGGCACCCGACGGCCTGATACCCGTGGCTGCGGAGCTGGTGGACGGCCACGACAGCCTCGTTCGGTTCGGCGAGGCACACGGATACCCGTTCATCGTCAAGCCCAGCAACGGCACCGCCAGCTTCGGCGTGATGGTGGTGCGGGACCGCGCCGCCACCGAACCGGTCTGGCGTCAGGTCCAGCACCTGCGGTCCGGCTCCGGACATCCGTTGATCGATGCCTACCGGATCGACCAGTTCGTCATGGAGGAGTACGTCGAGGGACCGCTCTGCAGCGCCGAGGCGTTCAGCTTCGGCAGCCGGCACGTGGTGATGGCCGTGACGGAGGCGATCACGGAAAGGTCGAACCACGTCCATGTAGGGCACGCCATCCCGGCCCGGCTCGGCCCCGATGTCGAGCGGGCGGTCGCCGCCACGGCGGTCGCGTTCCTCGACGCCATGGGCTTCCGGGACGGCCCCACGCACACGGAGATCATTCTCGGCCCGCGCGGCCCGGTGATCTGCGAGTCGCAGAACCGGGTCGGAGGCGCGCTGCTGACCGACATGATCAAGGACGTCTACGGGCACGACCCGGTGTCGATGGCCATCGGCTGGCCGGTGGGCCTGGTGGAACCGCTGCCGGAGCGGCCGGCGCCGCGCGGGGCCGCGGCCAGCTGGCTGCTGCTGGCCGACGAAGGACGGGTGGACCGCGTCGACGGCCTCGCCGCGGTGGAAGCGGACCCGGACACGGTGGCGGTCGACCTATGGGTCGGCCCCGGCGACCTGGTGCGGCCGTTCGCCGGCCAGTGGGACGGCCTGGGGCACGTGGCAGCCCGGGGCCCCGACCCGGACACCGCCGTAGCCCGGTCCCGCCGGGCCGCCGGCCGGCTCGTGATTCACACCCGCCCGGAGTGAGGGCCGTGCGGTCCGCGGCCGTCACCGCGGAGCAGGTCACCCACCGCCGCAATGCCGGCGGTCAGGGCGTCCTCGCTCACGTTCCCGAACCCCAGGACGAGCTGGGCCGGCGCGGTCGCCCCCGACGTACGGCACGCGCTCATGCCGTACAGGCCGACGGACCGCTCCCGTGCCGCGGTGACGACGGCCCGCTCGTCGGTGTCCGGGCCGAAGTGCGCGACCGCGTGGAAACCCGCTGCCAGACCGGTCACCGCGATCCCCGGGGCGTGCGTGGCCAGCGCGTCCATCAAGGTCGTGCGCCGGGCCGCGTAGCGCGCGCGCATCCGGCGCAGGTGCCGGTCATAGCGACCGGACTCGACGAGCGTCGCCAGGGCGAGCTGGTCCAGCGCGGGGGAGCCGCGGTCGCTGAGGTACTTGTGCTCCGTGACCAGGGCGTCGACGCCCGGCGGGCACAGCAGCCAGCCGATCCGTAGCGCCGGGGCGAGGGACTTGCTGACCGTTCCGGTGGAGACGACACGGTCCGGGGCGAGGCCCTGCAGGGTGCCGACCGGATCCCGGTCGTAGCGGAACTCCGCGTCGTAGTCGTCCTCGATGATCACGGCGTCCCGGCGCACCGCCCAGTCGAGCAGGGCCAGTCGGCGCTCGGGGGCCAGCACGACCCCGGTGGGCCACTGATGCGCCGGGGTGACGACCACCACACGCGCGTCGGTCGCGGTGAGCGCCTCGACATCGATGCCCCGGTCGTCCACCGGGACCGGGACCGGCACCATTCCCGCCCCTGCTGCGGCCGAGCGTATGGTCGAGGGCGAGCCCGGGTCCTCGTACGCCACCGTCCGCATCCCCGAGCGGGCCAGGGCGTGCAGCGCGAGGCGGAGACCCTGCGCATAGCCGGAGCAGACCACGATCCGCTCCGGATCCGCCGCGCAGGCGCGCACCCGCCTCAGATAGCCGGCCAGAACCTCACGCAGGACCGCGCTTCCCCGGGCGTCGCCGTAAGCGAGCGCCGAGGCGGGGGCGGTCCGGCCGGCTTCGCGTATGGCCCACAGCCAGTCGGCCATGGGGAACGAACGCAGGTCCGGGACGCCCCACTGGAAGTCCGCCAGCAGAGCCGGCCGCACCGCGGGGCGCTCGGCCGACGGCTGCGGTACGGGCCTGTGCACGGCGACCCGGGTGCCCGAGCCGACGCGGGTCACGAGATAGCCCTCGGCCTGGAGCTGGGCGTAGCACTCCTGCACCAGTCCGCGGGACAGACCGAGACCGTCGGCGAGGGCGCGGGAGGACGGGAGCCGTTCGCCGCCATGCAGCCGGCCGGCCCGGATCGCCTCCCGCAGCCTGCGCTCCACCTGGGAGCGCAGCGGCTCGCGGCTCTCTCGGTCGATGACCAGCAACAGGTCCGGCGACGAACCGGCCCACTCAATAGGCATGGAATTGGAGCTTACCGATGGCCGGTCCGATCCTTAGGTTCATCGCATGACTTCATCCGCCGATCCGCAGCATCGGGCGGCCGCGACACGGCCGCGGCTGCTGACCCGGGCGCTGCTGATGCGCTTCGTTACCGTCGTCGGCTCCTCGGCCGGCTTCTTTCTCCTGCTCCCGGTCGTTCCGATGTACGCGCAGAGCGTGCCGGGCCGGGACAGCAGCGAGGCGGGGCTGGTCACCGGCGCGCTGATGCTGGCGACGGTCGTCGGCGAGCTGATGGCCCCGTGGCTGGTCGCGCGCTGCGGCTACCGCGTGGCGCTGGGCGCGGGACTGCTGTTGCTGGGTGCTCCGGCCCTGGCCCTGACGACCTCGCACAGCATGGTGTGGATCGTCGCGGTGTGTCTCGTACGCGGTCTCGGCTTCGCTTTCGCCGTGGTGGCGGGCGGGGCGCTGACGGTGTCGCTGATCCCGCCCGAGCGCCGCGGCGAGGGGCTGGCCCTGGCCGGCATCGTAGCCGGTGTGCCGTCGCTCGTGGGGCTGCCGCTCGGAGCGTGGCTGGCCTCGCGCACGGGATACGGCCCGGTCTCCGCGGTGGCGGCCCTGCTGGCGCTGGTCTCCATCGCCGCCGTTCCGGGTCTCCCCGACCGGGAGGCCGCGCCGGGCCCGCCGCTCGGGGTGTTCGCGGGGGCCCGTTCTGGCGCGCTCGCCCGGCCCACGGCCGTCTTCGCGGTGACGGCGCTGGGCGCGGGGATCGTCGTCACGTTCCTGCCGCTGGCCGTGGCGTCACGCTATTCCGGCGTCGTCACCGCTGCGCTGTTCGTGCAGCCCGCCGCCGCGACCGTCTCCCGCTGGTTCGCCGGCCAGCACAGCGACCGGCACGGGGCCGCCGGCCTGATGGTGCCGGGGCTGCTCGCCTCGGCCGTCGGCATTCTCGTCATCGCCCTCACGGATGTCCCCGTCGCGGTCGTCGTGGGCGTGGCCGTGTTCGGGATCGGTTTCGGCATCACCCAGAACGCGACCATCACGTTGATGTACTCCCGGGTCCCGGCCTCCGGATACGGGACGGTGAGCGCCCTGTGGAACGTCGCCTATGACACGGGTATGGGCATCGGCGCCGTCGGCTTCGGCGCGGTGGCCGGCCTGACCGGCTATCCCTGGGCTTTCACCCTCACCGCGGCTCTGATGCTGACGGCCCTCGCCCCGGTCTGGCGGGACCGGGTGGCAGCGGGCGGGCAACGCGGTGGGGCGGCGAAGGGGGAGGACCGGGCGCCGGCAGGAGAGGAGCGTTGCGGGTGAGCAGGCAGTCCCCGCCGTAGTGGGCGGGGGTTGCGCAGACCAGCAGCATGAGCCGGGGCGGCTCGGAAACGCCGGAGCGCCCGGCGCGCGGGACGAGCTCACCGCTGCCGAGGCAGCCGAGGCCCCCTGGACGTGGCGGTGGGCAAAGCGGTGGTGCAGCTCGGCGTACGGTTCCTGGTGAGCGACTTCTTCGGCGAGGACCACTTCGGGCTGGAGACGGTCGCCTCCGTCGCCGCTCGGACGGCGGTCCCGCGCACCCGTCGGCCACGTGAGGCCGGGGCACCCGGGGCTCCTGTGTCCAACAAGGGGGGCGATGCAGGAGCTGTTCGCGGAGGTTGACCAGGCCCTGCTGGGTCTCGGCGATGACATCACCACGGTGCAGCGCAGGGCCTACCGTGCGTACCGGCGACCTGGAGGTCCAGCTGCGCACCGACCGGGACTCGGAGCGAGCTCAGGACCTGTTCCGCCTCAGCTACACGGCGGCGTAGCCGGGCTATATCCGGTGCCAGCGCGGGTCCGCCTTTTCGGGGACGGCCGGAGAGGCGAGGCTGGGACGACGATGTCAGTCTTCAGTGCGTCGCTGCCGCGCCGGTGCTGACATGGTGATGACTTCGCAGCGTGCCGGAGGAGGCGCTGAGCGGCGAGAGACCGGGGGGTGTTCAGAAGGAGCGGCTCCCTCAGGGCAGCGTTCAGCGTGAGACGCTGCTCATGTCCGCGTAGCGGTCGCCCACGACCAGGTCCGCGATCGGCTCCAAGTGGGCCAGTTCCTCCATGCTGAGCGTCAGCGTCGTGGCCGCAATGTTCTCCGCTACCCGGCCCTGCTTGCGGGTGCCCGGGATCGGAACCACGGTCAGCCGGTGGACCTGTGCCCGCTGATGCACCCAGGCCAGTGCCACTTGCGCCGGGGTCACGCCGCGCGTCGAGGCGATCTCCCGTAGCGGCGACAGCAGCGCCTCGTTGCGCACGGCGTTCTTGCCCGTGAAGCGTGGTTGATGGTGGCGTGGGTCGTTCGGTGGAAGGTTGGTGGCGTCGCTGAATGCTCCGGCCAGGAAGCCCCGGCCGAGGGTCGAGTACGGCACGAGTGCCACTCCGAGGTCGGCGGCGGCCGGCACCGCGCTGTGCTCGATGTCGCGCGAGAACACCGACCACTCCGACTGCAGGGCCGCGATCGGATGCACCGCGTGCGCCTCGCGTAATTCGTCACCGTTGACCTCGGATAGCCCCAAGTGCCGCACCTTGCCGGCACGGACCAGTTCCGCCATGGCGCCCACCGACTCCGCCAGCGGAACCCGCGGGTTGCGTCGGTGCATGTAGTACACGTCGATGTGCTCCACGCCGAGTCGGCGAAGGCTCGCGTCCACGGCTTCGCGGATGTACACGGGGTCGTTGCGAATCACATAGCGCAGATGGTCACCCACCCTGCGTTCGACGCCGAACTTGGTGGCGAGCACGACGTCATCGCGATGCGCCTGCACGAATGGGCCGATCAGCTCCTCGTTTCCCCCGAAACCGTACATGTCGGAGGTGTCGAAGAGGGTGACACCCAACTCCAGGGCGCGCTCGAGGGTGGCCATCGCCTCGGCGGCATTGGTGCCGCCGTAGCAGCCGCTCATGGACATGCAGCCGAGGCCCTGCACACCGACAACGGGGCCGCCGTTGCCCAGGTTGGTTGTGGGGATCAGGCTCATCACTCGCTCTGCCTCTCTACGGGCAGCTCGACGGTGCGTTTCGGCGAGGCTCCGTTACCAACTCCGGCTCGGAGTCGGCGGTTGCGGTGCTGATCGCCATGGTCGGGTGGAGCTTGACGTCCCGGGCGGTGCGCACGCCGATGATGGCCGAGAGCTCGGCCAACGCGAGGGACTCGAGGCCGATGTCGGCGAAGGTCGTCCCAGGGCTCATCAGCTCCCGTTTCACCCTGAACGTGGTCGCCAGCACTTCGGTGAGGTCGTCGTAGGTCATCACAGGTGATCCTGTTCTCGACGTGGGAAACGGGGTCGAATGCTGGCGAGGGAGCATGTCAGGCCTGCCGGTAAAGGGGTGGCAGCCGGTCCAGCGTGACACCGAAATACTCTTTGTAGGCCAGCGTCAGATCGGCCTCGGCCAGAGCTGTCCATTCCTTGTGTGTGCCCTCGATGCGGGTGAGTACGTCGCCTCGTAGAGCGAGCGACCCATTTTCGGTCAGCCGGGTGCAGAACACATAGGTGCGGTGATAGGACTCGGGGGAGCTCCATACCCACCAGAATCCGGGCATGAAATCCTTGGCGATCCGGGGACGCGCCTCGATCCTGAGCATGGGAGCTCCATTGCACAGGAGATCCGTGTCTCCGCCGGGCCCGTTGACGAACTCGAAGGTCCCCTGAGGGTCGTGCTGCGGGCCGCTCAGGTCCATCCGCAGTGGATAGCGAGGGCCGTCCACGCCCAATCCGACGTCTACGAACCAGGGATGAGTGCAGTCGACGGCGATCGCGGGGTGGCAGAGTGCGAAGCTCGGGCGGTCCCCCTTGAACATGTAGGCGCCGAGCAACGTGATCCGGAATCCGAGTGCGGACAGGAGGGACGAGAGCGCGGAGCCGTTCAACTCCTGGCAACCGCCGCCGCGTCGACGTCGTACGACTTTGTCGATGGCGCCGTCGCCCAGCAGGGCGGGCTCGCCCAGATGCATGCCGAGGTTCTCGTACGGAACCGACATCAGGTGCCGTTCCTGCAATTCCCTGAGGAAATCCGGCTGCGGGCCGCGCACGGTCGCCACGCCGATCCGGTCGAGATATTCCTGAACCAACTGGGAATCCATCTCACACTTCCGTTAGTTGGTCGTGCATTGCCCATCGGTGACTCAGGGGAAGGCAATCGCCGAAAATGCGGCCGGAGTGGCGGTGTTGACGGCCGCCCGTCGGTGACGATCGTGCCCCGTCATCCACCGGAGGTGAACGTCACTCGACCCACATTCACCCATCCGTGGTGCCATCTCGCGACGTTGTTGACGAAATAACCTCGGTCGGTCCGACGTTTTCCGTAGCAGTTCCGGACGCGACGTCGGCTCGGAAGGTCTTGAATCTTCGAGGTTGCGACGGCAATTAACGTTGCCCTACTGTCAGTTGGGGCAGCGGCACCCGGGTCCACGGGTCCGCTACGTTGCTACCTATGTGCCTCGGTCGGGTCAGGAATACATCACCTTTCCATTCATATGATTTGAGGCCTCTTTGCTGAGGGTTGGCCTTTGCTCCCCCCGACGACAGGACCTGTCACCATGACCTATGACGAGCTCATCGAACTGCTGGCAACCAGGTTCGGAGTGGCGCGGGACAAGATGCGCCCGGAGGCGACCCTCACCGACCTGGGCTTGGAGTCACTCGCCGTGGCCGAACTCTCGGTCATCATCAGCGAGCACACAGATCGGGACACCGAGCTTCGCCCCGGCATGCCACTGGCGTCCGCGGCCGCCGGGTGCTGACACACACCACCCCGGCTCATGCCGGCACGCCGCCACGGCCACCGGACCGGAACGGCCCCATCGAAGGAGCCCCATGACGCACGTGGTCGTCACCGGCCTGGGCGCGGTCACCCCCGCCGGCTCCGGCATTGAAGCGACCTGGGAAGGAGTCTGCCGGGGCGATTCCACCGCCGCCACCGACCCGGCCCTGGCGGGCATGCCCATCACGTTCAGCTGTCGCGCCCCCGACGTCGAGGACGCCGTCGACCCCATGGCCCTGTGGCGCCTCGATCGCAGCTCACAGCTCGCCCTGGCCGCCACCCGGGAGGCGATCGCCGCAGCGGGTCTCGACCCTGACACGTGGGAGGCTCCTCGGGTCGGTGTCGTCATCGGCTCCAGCCTCGGTGGTGCCGCGGTCTGGCACGACCAGCTCGGCAAGCTCACCGAGCACGGTCCTGGCCGGGTCTCGGCCGCCTGCCTCCCGATGCTGCTGGCCAACACGCCCTGCGGCGAAGTCGCACTCGCCGTCGGTGCCCGAGGTCCCAGCCTCGCCCCCGTCACCGCGTGTGCCACCGGCACCACCGCTCTCGCCGTGGCGCACGACCTGCTCGTCACCGGCCAGTGTGATGTCGTCCTCGCCGGCGGCGCCGAGGCCGGCACGACTCCGCTCGTGGTCACCGCGTTCCACCGCTGCGGGGCCTTGTCCACCCGCAACGACGATCCTGCCGCAGCGTCCCGGCCCTTCGCCCCCGACCGCTCGGGTCTGGTGGTCGCGGAAGGTGCAGCCGTCCTCGTGCTGGAACGTGCCGAAACCGCCCGTGCCCGCAAGGCGCCCGTCCGCGCGATCCTGGCCGGCTGCGGACAGAGCACCGACGCCCACCACCCCACTTCCCCTCACCCCGACGCAACCGGATCCCAACAGGCCGTCGAAGCCGCCCTCCGGCACGCCCGCCTCGAGCCCGAGGCGATCGAGCACGTTAACGCCCATGCCACCGGCACCCGCCTCGGAGACGCGGCCGAAGCCCTCATGATCGGACGCCTCTTCCCTCACCGGCCGCCTGTCACCTCCGTCAAAGGCAGCCTTGGCCACAGCCTCGGCGCGGCTGGGGCAGTCGAAGCCGCCCTGGCCGTCCTCACCCTCGAACGCGGCCTCGTACCTCCCACCGCCCACACCGATCACGCCGACCCCGCCTTCGGCATCGATCTCGTCACCAAAGTCCCCCGCCAACACCGTGCCGACATCGCGCTCAGCACATCCTTCGGCTTCGGCGGGCACAACGCCGCCGTCATCCTCCGGCACCCCCGAGCTCTCTAGGTCCCCGCACAGATTCCCCCGCGTTCCCCCCGCGGTGGCGCGCCGACCAGCGCACACCGATCACACCGAGGCGTCAACCGATGGTCGGGGCCCTGGGCAGTGCCCGCCTGCACTTCGGGTCACGGAGGCATCGGCCACGGACATCGTCGCCCCGTCGGCAGCGCACCCTCAGCTTCCGAGGGTGCAGTCGGATCCGCATCTCCCGAAAGGCGTCTCGTGAAAGCGGACACACGAACGGCCACCGAGGTGATAGCGGCGGTGACGACGGGACGCTCCACCATCGTGGAGCAAGTTCGCCGTTCCGCGGAGATCAACCGCCGACGCCGCCTGCACGCGTTCACACAGGTGGACGCGAAGGCCGCGTTCGCCGCCGCCACGCGACTCGACAACCTCGGCAGTAGTCAGGAGCTCCCTTTGCAGGGCGTGGTGTTGGCGGTGAAGGACAACATCGACACCGCCGGTTTCGCCACGACGGCCGGAACCCCGGCCTTACGCACGCACCGCCCGCGAGCCGATGCGCCGACGGTGCAGGCCTTGCGCGAGGCAGGGGCGGTGGTTTTCGGCAAGGCCAACATGCACGAACTGGCCCTGGGCGTGACCAGCGACAACGCGACCTTCGGCCGCGTGCGAAACCCCGTGCGGCCGGATCGGATCGCCGGTGGCAGCAGCGGCGGTTCCGCGGCCGCAGTGGCCGCGGGGGTCGTGACAGCGGCACTGGGCACCGAGACCGGCTGCTCGGTGCGACTGCCGGCCGCGCTGTGCGGCCTGGTCGGTTTCCGACCCACCGTGGGGGCCTATCCGGCGGACGGCGTCGTGACCATGTCCTGGACGCGGGACACCGTCGGTGTGCTGGCGCGCTGCGTCGACGATGTCCGGGCCTTGGACGCCGTCATCCGTTCCGCACCCGTCCCACCAGTGGACAGCCGCTGTCCCGACCTGGCCGGCCTGCGGCTGGCCTCCCCTCGACTGAAATTCCGTCAGGGCATGACAACCGCGCTGCGGGTCACGTTCGAGGCCCGGCTCAACCTGCTGGCGGAAGCGGGAGTCCAGATCGTTGAGAGTGACCTGCCCGACGGGACGTGGGAGGCGGCCGGGGAGTGCGGACTGCCGATCCTTTTGTACGAGGCCTCCCGCGGTGTCGACCGCTACCTCGCGGCACACCCGACCTCGCTACGGTTCGCCGATGTCGCCGCGCGGGTGGCCGGTCCCGACGTCGCCGAGCTGGTGCGCGGCTTGGCTGAGGGCGGGGCCGAGGAGGCGTACGCCGCAGCCCTGGAACAACGGGCACATCTCGACCGGCTGTTGCGCAGCCATCTCCAGGACCAGCGGCTCGACGGCATCATCGTGCCCACCACCCCGATCCCCGCCCCGCGGCCAGAGACCTTTAAAGAGTCCGGCGACCGCTTCTGGACCACTTTTCAGACGCTGGCCCGCAATACCCATGCCTCCAGCATCCTCGGGTGGCCTGCCATCAGCCTGCCCGCAGGACGGGACCACCACGGGCTGCCCTTCGGTATCGACCTGCAGTTCCCACCCGGCGCCGATAGCGCCCTCCTGGCCGTCGCGCGAGCCTGTGAGCGGACGTGGTCGGACGCGGCACGGAACCAGAGCACCAAGACCAAGGGAGAGGAGCTGTGATGATGTCAGCCGGCGGCGCGACGACCGAGGCGGCGCCCGTGCTCATCGCCCCGCGACATGCGGACGAGGACGGCCCGGACTGGGAGTCGGTGCGGGCGCAGTTCGCGCTCGATCCAACCGAAGCGCACTTCACGTGCTGCTTCCTCGCCCCGCTGCCCACGCCGGTCAGGGAAGCCGTGGAACGCCACCGCCGGGCCTTCGAGCGGAACGTGCTGTGGGCCGAGAAGGACCTGTACGGCATCCACAACGGCCTGCAGGGCGAAGTCGTACGAGCCCTGGCCGGATACATCGGAGCCAGGCCGGAAGACATCGCGCTGACCGCGAACACCAGCAGCGGACTCGGCACCGTGTACAGCGGTCTGAGGCTGCGCCCGGATCAGGAGATCGTGCTCAGCGTGCACGACCACCTGGTCCATCAGGAAGCGGCGCGATTCGCCGCCCAGCGACGGGGCGCCACCACGCGGTCGATCCGGCTCTACGAAGATCCCGCAGGTGCTACCGCCCACGAGATCGCCGAACGTCTGGCGAAGGCCATCGGACCACGGACCCGAGCGGTCGGTGTCCCTTGGGTGCACTCGTGCACGGGGGTGAAGGCGTCCCTGCCCCTCCTCTCACAGGCTGTGGCCGCCGCCAACTCCGGTCGCACGGAGGAGGACCGATGCCTGCTGATCATCGACGGCGTCCACGGACTCGGGGTGGAGGACGTCGATGTCGCGCAGACCGGCGTCGACTTCTTCGTCTCGGGAACGCACAAGTGGATGCTCGGTCCGCGCGGCACCGGATTCGTGTGGGGTGCCGACCACGCGTGGGCTCAGCTGGACCCCGCTTTTCCGGCCGTCATCCTCGACCGTGACTACTGGCAGGCTCTCAAGGCCGGTACTGAGCTGCCGCAGACTAGGGCCGCATGGATGTCGCCGGGTGGGTTTCAGGCATTCGAGAACCGATTCGCAGTCGCCGATGCCGTGGCCTTCCACCAGTCTCTCGGACGGGACCGTGTCGCAGCAAGGCTCTCCGAACTGAACGCCTCGCTGCGGGAGCGGCTCCGGTCACTGCCCCACGTGCGGTTGGTGAGCCCTCTGGAGGAGTCCGTGACCTCCGGGCTGGTGTGCTTCCGGCATCGCGACCTGCCTGCCCGCGAGGTGCTGGGCCACTTGGCGGAGCACAAGGTCTTCGGGACCATCACACCGGAGATGCACGACCCCGCCGCACGGCTGAGCGCGGGCCTCATGAACGGCCCCGAACACATCGACGCCGCGATCAGCGCCCTCTCGGGCCTCTGATGGTGGGGCTCATCCTCCTCGTAGCGGCCGGCGCAGTTCTTGCCGTCAGCCTGCCGAGCTGGCTTCCGCGTCTGGTCATTGCCGCACGTAACCGCGTCCTGGCCGCCTCGGGCAGCGAGGAAGGCGTCACCATCCCCGGGCCCCGTATCAGTGCCGAGCGGTTGCGGGAGGCGTACACGCATCCCCATGCCCACGGACGGGGAGCGGGTTCGAAACTCTCCGACCTCATCTGGTACTTGATCCATCCTGTCGGCCACGTCCACCAAGAGCACATGTCGTCCGGCCCGCTCCACAGCGAGCTCGCGGGCTGTACACGAGGAATCCTCGCGGGATCCGGGCTGGACGTCGAAGACCTGGCCCGGTGCTGTGCTCGCCGTGTCCTGGACGAGATGGACCCTGCGCCCTCCAAGACGGTGCGCCTTCGAGACGTGGCGATGGCGATGACGGGCGAGTTCTTCCACGAGCTTGTCTTCCGCAGCCCGTGTCCACCCGGGGCACGAAACCTGATCACGGCGAATGCCGACGACGCCCTGGGCACGACCAAATTCACCAGGCTGCGGCACGTGGACCGGCGGGCCGCGCTGACCGCCTACCTCTTGGAGCGGATCCGGGCGGGTGAGGTCTCCGGCGACCTTCCGGGGTCCCTCGACGACGAACATCGCGCGCTGTACCTGCACGGCAACATCTTCGGGACTGGTGTGGCGCAGCTGGCTGAGGGGGTGGCTCATCTTCTTTTGGCTCTTGCGCATCATCCCGGGGTGCAGGAGCGGATGGCAGCGGAGCCCGGTGACACCGCCTTTTACGATCGTGCCATCAACGAGTCACTGCGTATGTATCCGCTGTTCGGTATCTCGCAGCGCATTACTACCGGCCCGATCGATGTCGGTGGTGAGACGCTTCCCGCGGGGTCTGTTCTGTTCTTCGATTATGAGGCCTATCATCGTTCGGGATTTGCGGATCCTGAGCGTTTCGATCCGGACCGGTGGCTCACCCTGTGCCCGAGGGATGTCACTTTCATTCCTTTCGGGGTTCCCGGGAACCGGCCCTGTCCCGCTCGCGGTCTGTCGATGGTGTTCCTGCGCGCGGTTACGGCTGAAGTCCTTGAGCGCTTCGCGCTGTATTCCAGTGCCGGCCATACCCGTTCGATGCCCAATCGCGCCCCCTGTCTCCTGCTCCCTCGTAGCCTTGAGGCACGGCGCCCGAATGTGGCGCTCGCTGCGATGCGGGTCCGTGACGACTGGGAGAACGTCGCCCGAAGCCTCACTCAGCTCGTCCTCGGTTCCATCATCGTCGCCGACGCCCGCCGCCGGAAACTGTGCCAACGCCACCACGCAAGCACCGGCAACAGCCCTCGCCCACAAGAACCGCTCCCTCGCTCCGCCCCGGAACGAAAGGCAGGCACCCGTCGTGCCTGAACCCCTTCAGCCCAGTACATCCGAAAAGAGCCTCGTTCCCCTTGCCACAGGCACGCCTGTTGCATCACGACCGCCGAGCCGGCTGCCCCGCCTGGTCATCACCGCGCGACATCGCCTGTTCACGGCCATCAAAGGCGCTGAGGGCGTTACCGTCCCGGGGCCTCGTGTCACCTCCTCCCGGTTACGGGAGGTATACGCGCATCCCCATGCGCGTGGGCGCGGGCCGGGTTCGAAGCTGTCGGATCTGCTCTGGTACTGGTTTCACCCCGGCTCCCCTGCACACCAGGAGCAGATGCCGTCCGGCCCGCTCCACAGTGAGCTCGCTCGTTGCACACGAGGTGTCCTCGCAGCTCCAGGGCGGGACGTGGAGGGTCTGGCCCGGTGCTGTGCCCGGCGCGTCCTGGACGGGATCGATCCTTCACGCCGGAGAACGGTGCGCCTTCGGGACGTGGCGATGGCGATGGCCGCCGAGTTCTTCCACGAGCTCGTGTTCCGCAGCCCGTGTCCGCCCGGGGCGCGAGATGTGATCATGGCCAACACGGACGACCTCCTGGGTTGCCTCAAGTTCAGCAACCTCCGCCGGTTGGATCGCCGGGCCGCACTGACCTCCTACCTTCTCGATCAGGTCCGCATGGGTGCGGTTGCCTGTGACGTGCCGCCATCGTTCGATGACGAACATCGTGCCCTGTACCTGCAGAGCAATTTCTTCACGACCGGTGTGGCGCAGCTGGCTGAGGGGGTGGCTCATCTTCTTTTGGCTCTTGCGCATCATCCTGGGGTGCAGGAGCGGATGGCAGCGGAGCCCGGTGACACGGCCTTCTACGATCGTGCCATTAACGAGTCACTGCGGATGTATCCGCTGTTCGGTATCTCGCAGCGCATTACTACCGGTCCGATCGATGTCGGTGGTGAGACGCTTCCCGCGGGGTCTGTTCTGTTCTTCGATTATGAGGCCTATCATCGTTCGGGATTTGCGGATCCTGAGCGTTTCGATCCGGACCGGTGGCTCACCCTGTGCCCGAGGGATGTCACTTTCATTCCTTTCGGGGTTCCCGGGAACCGGCCCTGTCCCGCCCGTGGCCTGTCGATGGTGTTCCTGCGCGCGGTTACGGCTGAAGTTCTTCAGCGTTTCGTGCTGTATTCCAGTGCCGGCCATACCCGTTCGATGCCCAATCGTGCCCCCTGTCTCCTGCTCCCTCGTGCTGCTGCGGCACCGCGGCCGAAAGCCGCGCTCGCTGCGATGCGGGTCCGTGACGACTGGGAGAACGTCGCCCGAAGCCTCACCCAGCTCGTCCTCGGTTCCATCATCGTCGCCGACGCCCGCCGCCGGAAACTGTGCCAACGCCACCACGCAAGCACTGGCCGTGATCCTCACGTCCCCCGGACGCCGGAATCTCGGAGTTCGCAACCGAAACGAAGGACGGACACCCGTCATGACTGAGACCCGTGCGCGAGGTGCCTGCAGAGCGACGCCCGTGCCGGACGATGGTTGCCCCGCCGGAGCCGGCCTTTACCCGTGGTTGGATCCAGCAGAGACCACCCGGCGCCTTGCCGGACCACGGGTCGCCCCGGTCACGGTGCCGACCGGCGAACGGATGTGGCTGGTTTGCGGCCATGCCGAGACGCTCCAAGCACTCACAGATCCCGCCCTGTCACGGGCCGCCGCAGCCCATCAGCGTGTCGCAGCCACGCCGGCCCAGCTCGCTCGCCGTGGTGGCCAGGCCCCGGACTCCGCAACGCACCTGGCTTTGCGTCATGCGCTCGCTCCGGTCTTCACCGCAAGACAGGCACGACTGCTGGCGCCATGGCTCGAAGGGGCCGCCCAGCACATGGTCAGGGACCTCTTCGCCACCAGGGCACCAGTCGATGCAGTCGCCCGGCTCGCCCAGCCGCTCCCCATGGCAGCCGTCGGTCAGCTTTTCGGCCTCGACCCGGCCTTCCTTCCGCGGATCGCGGACGACGCCCACGTCTCCGCCTCCGGGCGGGCGTCCGTCGACGAGATCATCGCCGCGCTGGCGCGCATCACATCCCAGGTGATCGAGCTCATCGACCGGCGCCGCACAGAACCGCAGAAGGCCCTGCTCGACGAGCTCATCACCATCGCCGACGGCGGTGGGCTGCCCGTCGCCCACCTGGCCCGGCTGGTCCGCGACCTCCTGATCGTCGGCTGGCACGAAACAGCCCGCCGCATCGCCAACGGCCTGCACACTCTCCTGCACCACCGTGACCAGTACGAACTCCTGCTCAGCGATCCGTCACTGGTACCCCAGGCCGTACACGAACTCCTGCGCCACGAGAGGTACCCGAGTGACCTGGCCCCCCGTGTGGCCACCGAAGAAACGACGATCGCCGGGACCCTCATCCACGCCGGCGAGGCGGTCGTCGTGTCCTCCTACGCGGCGGACCACGACCCTTTGGTCCACCCCGACGCCGACCGGCTCGACATCACCCGGCCCCCCGGCCGTCTCCTCGCCTTCGGGCACGGCATCCACTACTGCCCCGGCGCCCACCTCGCCCGCACCGTCCTCAGCGCCACCCTCACCGCCCTCTGCCGGCATCCACCGCTCGCTTCGGCGGGCCCGCCTCAATGGTGCCAAGGCTGGGTCGCCCCCTCGCTCCGCTCACTGCCCGTGGGTCCCGCGCGTGCCGCCGTCGCCAACGGGTAGCCCGAGGCGGAGGACCATGGCCTCGCCTCCCGTACACGCGATCACACTCCTCAGCGGTCTGTGTGCGAGTCCGTGCCACCCGTCACTTCGGCACGCGACGGCACCCGCGCCTTCTTCAGCCGCCTGACCCCACTCCTCAGGAGGATTCCCACATGTCGGCAGCTCCGCAGAGCCCCCACGGCCCGGCCGCCTCCGGGGGAGCCGAGGAGTTCGTGTTGCCCATGCCCGGGACGGGCCTCGTTGTCTGTCCGTCCGCCCAGTGTGTCCGGAGTGACTGCGCCCAGTCGCTCCGGACACACCTGGGGCTTCTGGAGCGGGCCGCACACCATGACCCGCCGGCCCGACTGCGAGCTCCCGCGGACCAGGATCAGCGCACCCGCTACCGCTGGATCGTGGGACACCAGGTGGCCTTCGGCGTCTGGCGGCTGCTGGCGGACAGGCTGCGGGCTCTCCTCGACGACCCGGAGCCCGAACCCTCACTGGTCCGCCAGGCCGCTCGTCTGTACGACACGTACTCGCTCCTGCTGCTCTACACGGGAAGCTGCACGCCCCGGCGTTACGCCGCCACCGTACGGTCCGACATGGCGGCCCGCGACCCCGCCTTCAGCGGGCAGTGGACCCGCGACCACACGCCGCTGCCCGGACTCCTGAGGCAGGTGCGCCGAACCTTTCCCCAGTCCGCCGTCACCCCCCTCACCCGAGCTGCCCGCCTCAACCACCACGTGCACATGGCCATCGCCGAGCAGCTGGTGCCCGACGGGGTATCCCTGCTCCAGCGAGCCGGCCGTGACCTGACCCAAGGCCCCGCCGAAGCCGAACGGGACCTGTCCGACGACTACTTCCTGGTCCGACGCCGGACCCTTTGCGACGACGCGTTCGCCGCCCAGATCGTTCTCCGTCTCGCCCAGATCATGTGCGACATGACCGCTCACGGCCTCAACCTCGCGGCCGCACCCCCCGTCCCGCAGCCCCCCGCCATCCGCCGACTGCGCCACGAAGCATCCGAACTACTCCTCCATCTGGCCGACACCGTCACCACAAGAGTCCCCCTCCC